>JAFAZB010000449.1 GCA_019240015.1 Solirubrobacterales bacterium | reverse complement strand
GTACCGGACGCCAGGCGGTCAGCGTCGCTTCAGTCAAGAGCAGATCGATCAGTTCATCGGCTCACTGCAGCAGCAGAGCGCCTACGCCGTTCCGGAGCGCAAGGCCAGCTAAGCCACTACACGTGTATCGGCGCCTCTACGAGCCAGGCGTGGGATACCTGCTGCCCAGCTGGGAGTGGGCGTTCCCTGCGCAAGACGCACCTGCCGTGGCGCGCCCCGCCCCGGGTTGCCCACCGTGGCGGCGCTCGCTCGGCGCGTCCGCGCCCAGTGACGCGCCAGCGCCAGCGCACCGATTGCCGTTCGTGCGGCCGGCCGCGCTCAGGGCAGCGCGTGCCCGCCGCGGACGGCCTACGCGTGTGCGCCGGCTTCCCTGATCCGGCGCTCCATGTCGAGCTCGCTATCGAAGTCCGCCGCGTCCGCGTGGCGGTACTCGACGCTCTCGCCGGTCAGTAATCCGCCCAGCACCTCCACGTAGCGCGCATCGAGCTGGCTACCCGCCACCCGGCGCAGCTCGGTCAGTGCCTCGAAGGAGCTCATCTGCGTACGGTAGGTATCGCTCGCGGTGATCGTGTCGTAGACCTCGGCGACGGAGATGATCTTCGCGATCTCGGGGATCTGATCGCCGGTCAGTCCGTTGGGGTAGCCCCGGCCGTCGATTCGCTCGTGATGGGCGAGCACGATCTCGGCCACCGGCCCGTAGTTGCCGAGATCCCTGAGCATGTCGGCTCCCAGCGCCGGATGGCGGTGGATCGCGACCCAGTCCTCGTCGGTCAACGTGCGCCCGCGCTCGGCCACTCGATCCGACAGCGCGAAGTGACCGATGTCGTGCAGCAGGCCGGCGGTGTGGGCCAGCTCACGCTGCCGCTCGCTCATCCCCACCGCGGCGGCGATGTCGCGCGCGAAGCGCGCCACCGCCGCGGCATGACGGGCGGCGCGCTGGTCGCGGATGTCGAGCGAGCGCATCAGCCCGGCGAGCACCCCCCAAGACAGCGCCACGTACTGTTGGGAGCGACCGCGGGCGCGCTCGACCAGCTGCAGCATGTAGGAGAACGCGAACACCGCGCTCAGCGCGAACGCGATCCCGTCGAGGCCCAAGCGCAGGTAGATGCCCGCGCCGGCGACCGCCAGCAGCGTGTTGATGACCAGGCTGGGGGCGTGCGCGCGCAGCGTCTCGAGGTCGAGCGCAGCGCGGTGGTTGAGGACCTGGTTGTAGGTGGCGGCGATCGCGAAGCTGAGCAGAAAGCACAGCGCGCCGGCAGCCGCGACCACGAGGTAGAAGCCGAGCGTCTGCCGAGCGCCGTTGGGAGCCAGCAGCCTGATCAGGTTGGCAGCGGCGAGCGCCGGCAGCATCGCGGCCAGCAGGTTGCTGGCAAACGCGTACGGCCGTGTCTTGATCCGTCGAGTGGCGGCGAGCTCGGCGACGATCGCGGCCGCGCACGCCGAGGTGGGCCCGAGAAAGGCGCCCGCGAGCAAGATCACGATGAAGGAGCCCGAGACCTCCGCACGACCACCGACGCTGACCACCATCACGCCGGCCACGACGGCGCCGACCGCGAGCACCACGCTCAAGGGCCTATGAAGTGCGTGATCGCTGCCGGCTTGCACGACAGCGAGGGCGAGACAGACCGGAAGCCCTAGGACCAGGGCCGCAGTCGCGGCCGGGCGCAGGAGTGGCTGTGGGGCGACGTCACCAACCGTTGAGTGCGCCATGCAGCCAAGTTAGCGGCAAACTGCCTGCTAACCGCAACAAATGGACCGAATTAGGAGTTGCGGTACACCAAGAGATCCTCCGATCTCCGTCCATCTCGGACAAAAACTTCTAGAGCTTTACGTTCACTCGCCGATCTGGACGTGTGGCCGGGATCGACGAGCTGGTTGAAGGCGACTGCGCGGCTCCCACCGCCAGCGTCTCTGAACAGGCTCAAGTCTTGCACAACTTTGGCCGCAGTTTCCGTTCAATTTTAGATCCGAGCGGCTCACATAGCAACGGCTCGCACAATGTTCCGGTGCAATGCGGTACCTGAAGACGAGCGAAGCGGCGGCGCTGCTGAACGTCAGCCCCAACACCCTGCGGGCTTGGGAGCGCCGGTTCGGATTCCCCAAGCCGCAGCGCTCCCCAGGTAAGCACCGCCTGTTCACCCACGGCGAGGTCGCGGCGCTCAGGGACGCGCTCCAGGAAGGGCTGTCGATCTCCTCCGCCGTGTCGCGCGCGCGCGAGGGCCTGGCCGCCGACACCAGTTCGCTGATCGGAGCGCTCGTGTCCTACGAGCGAGAGCGCGCTGACGCGGCGATCGAGGCGGCGCTCGCGCTGCGCTCGGTTGACCGCTCGGTCGAGGAAGTGCTGCTGCCGACGCTCGACGAGATCGCGCGCCGGTACACGCTCGAGTCGGCGCCCTGGGCATTCGCCGCTCACTGGGCGGCGGACTGGCTCCGGCGCGCCACGCGCCTCGCGCCGCCGCCGGTCAGACCGGTCTCGATCGTCGTCGGCGACGCTTCCCGCGATGAGCTCGATCCCGACGCGCCACACATCCGCGCATTCGAGCTCTTCTGCGTACGTGCCGGCATCAAGGTGCTGAGCCTCTCCGCCCGCGGCGTGGCGGGGATCGGCGACGCCGTCGCGCTGCACCGCCCGAATCTGATCGTCGTCGCCGGCGGCTACCTGCCCGACGATGCCGTCGCCAGATGGGCATATGCGACGCGGCTCGCGGCGGGGGCGATGCCGATCGCCGTCTACCGCCGCACCGGACAGCGGACGCGGGTGCGGAGCACCGGAACGAGCGTCCTTCCTCCCGGCGCCGGAGAGGCCCGGCAGCGACTGCTCGAGCTGATCGATGCAAGCCAGCTCGCACGGACGCTCACCGACTCGCCTGCGGCGGCGGGGGAAGCCGACTCAGATCGCCCCGGGATGAGGAGCGCGAGCTTCTGAGATGGACGGCGGACGGCGTCGAGACAGGCAGTCGGCGCTGACGTTGGTTGCAGAGCAGCGTCCCGACGAAGGCCGGGCGCTCGCGTTCTGCGGTCACTGCGGGCGCCGGCCCCAGCGCGGCTTCCGAGCGCACGCACGAGTGTGTGAGAGCTGCGGTCTTGGGCTGATCCTGCGGTGCAGCGCCCAAGATGCTCCCCCGGTGGACGGCGCATTTCTCGTGCTCGACGCTCGTCTGCGCGTATGCGCGGTCTCTCGGAGGGCAGAGCAGCTGCTGGCGGTCAGCGAGACCGACGTCGTCGATCGTCATCTCAGCGCGCTGCTGGTCCCGGCGGAGGCCCAGGCGGCGAGCGGCGAGAGCCTCGCCGTCGCGATCGTTCAGGCAGCCGGCGGTGATCGCGTGACGCGCACCGCGGTGGTTCGCCCAGCCAACACGTTCGGGGTGCGTATCAACGCGCGGATCGCGAGCTGCGGACCCAGGCCCGCCGCGCTGATCGTGCTCGAGCTGTAGGCCCGCGAGCGCCATCGCGCCCGCGCCTACGACGCCGCCGTGCAGGTTCCTGCGCCCGCACGAAGTTCGCCAAAGTGCACGGCCGGTTGCGAACCTTGCGTAGTGAGCAGCGGCTCGCGATAAATGCATCAAATGAGTGGAATCCGAACAAACGCTGCTGCGGTCATGCTGGGCATCAGCCCCAACACCCTCCGCAGCTGGGAGCGGCGCTACGGCTTCCCGCGCCCGCACCGGTCCGCCGGTGGACATCGTCAGTATGCCCTTGGAGAGATCGAGGCCCTGCGGCTCACGCTGGCGGAGACCCACAATGTCTCCTCGGCGATCTCGCTCGCGCGTGAGCGCGGGGAGGGACCTTCGACCTGCACGCGGCTGGTGACCGCCTTCGCGGCGTTCGACGAAGACCGGGCGAATCGGTTGCTCGAGGAGAGCTTGGGGCTGCGCTCGGTCGAGCGGACGATCGAAGAGGTCCTGCTCGCGGCGGTCGCGGCACAGGCCGAGCCCGAGCACACGTCGGCCGAATACGAGTTCGGCTGGCGCCACGCCACGGGATGGCTGTCGGCGCAGAAGCGGCTCGCGCCTCCCGCAACCCGATCCGAAGGCCTCCTGATCTTCGACGCGTCCACTCCCCCCGATCTCGATGCGGTTCATGCCCAAGCGCTCGAGGTGGTGATCCGTCGCGCCGGGCTTCGCACGCTGTCGCTGACGCCGTCGATCGAGCTGACGAGGCTCGGACGTGCGCTGCGGGCGCTCGAGCCCAAGGCGGTCGTCCTGACCGGGCGCCGGGTCTCGCTCGACGCGATCGGGCGGCTCGTCTACGCCGTACGCGGGGTGGTGCAAGAGGTGGCCGTGTTCGATTACCGCGGCGCGGTCCCCGACACCGGCGCCAGCACCGTCTGCCGGCTCGGCGAGACCCCGCTGGCCGCGCGCGACACGCTGCTTGCGAAGCTGGGCGAGGTTGAGGCGGGCCGCCAGCCGCGGCGCGTCGCCGCCGTCAGGCCGGCCCCGGCCTCGGCCGCTGAGGGCTAAGCGCCGCGGCGCCCTCGAGCGCCCATGGGCGCCCAAGGCGGGCGGCGGCCGGAACCTAGAATCCGCCGCCATGCCGCCGCATCGCCCCGTTGACCCCCGGGCGTCGTTTCCGGAGCTGGAGCAGCGCGTCCTGGCGCGATGGCGCGAACGTGACGTGTTCGCCGAGTCGGTCCGCCGGCGCCGTGGGGCGCCCGCATGGGGCTTTTACGAGGGACCCCCGACTGCCAACGGCGCGCCCGGCTCCCATCACGTCCTGTCGCGAGTGTTCAAGGACATCTTCCCGCGCTACAAGACGATGCGCGGCTTCTACGTCGAGCGCAAGGGCGGCTGGGACTGCCACGGGCTACCGGTCGAGCTGGCGGTGGAACAAGAGCTCGGCATGACCTCCAAGGAAGACATCGAGCGGTTCGGAATCGCGGAGTTCAATGCGCGCTGCCGGGAGAAGGTCCTCAGCCACGTCGGGGACTGGAACCGGCTGACCGAACGAATCGGTTTCTGGATCGACCTCGAGCACCCTTACCGGACGCTCGACCCCGAGTACATCGAGTCGGTGTGGTGGGCGCTGAAGATGATCCACGATCAGGGTCTGCTGTACGAGAAGCTGAAGGTCGTTCCCTACTGCCCGCGCTGCGGGACCGCGCTCTCGAGCCACGAGCTCGGTCAGCCCGGCGTCTACCAGGACGTGCTCGACCCTTCCGTGTACGTGCGGCTGCCGGTCACGTCGCCCAAGGGCCCCGCCCGCCTCGGGGACGAGCTGCTGGTGTGGACGACGACCCCTTGGACGCTTGTCTCGAACGCCGCCGTGGCGGTCGACCCCGAACTGATCTACGTCCGCGCACGCACCGAGGGAGGGCCGGTGGGGATCCTCGCCGAGGAGCTGCTCGAGCGCGTGCTGGGAACCGAGGCCGAGCTGATCGAGCGGTTCCCTGGCAACGAGCTGGTCGGAGTTGGCTACGAGCCTCCGTTTGAGTTCATTGCGGGGTCGGAGTATGGACCGCGTGGCCACACCGTAGTACCGGGCGACTTCGTCACCGCGCAGGACGGCACCGGGCTCGTGCACACCGCAATCGCGTTCGGCGAGGACGATTTCCGCCTCGGCGAGCAGCAGGGCCTGAAGGTGATCAATCCGGTGCGAGCGGATGGCACCTACGACGAGCGGCTCGGGCCGTACGCGGGCCGCTGGGTCAAGGATGCCGACCCCAACCTGGTCGAGGACCTGCGCTCGCGCGGACGGCTGCTGCGCGCCGAGACCTACGAGCACTCATACCCGCACTGCTGGCGCTGCGGCACGCCGCTGCTCTACTACGCGAAGCCCTCCTGGTACATCGCGACGAGTCAACGCAAGGACCGGCTGCTCGCCGCGAACGAGACCGTCAACTGGTATCCGGACCATGTCAAGCGAGGGAGGTTCGGGAACTGGCTCGAGGGCAACGTCGACTGGGCGCTGTCGCGCGAGCGGTACTGGGGCACGCCGCTGCCGGTCTGGCAGTGCTCGGGTGCACATGTGCGAGTGATCGGCTCGATCGCCGAGTTGCAGGAGCTCTCCGGCGCCGCGCTGCCGGATCCGCACCGCCCATTCGTCGACGAGATCACGTTTCCATGTCAGCAGTGCGGCGCCGAGATGCGGCGGGTGCCCGAGGTGATCGACGTGTGGTTTGACTCAGGCTCGATGCCATTTGCTCAATATCACGCCCCGCATACCGGCAGC
>JAFAZB010000428.1 GCA_019240015.1 Solirubrobacterales bacterium | reverse complement strand
AGATCACCTGCTCGCGACCGGGGCCGATCCCGATCAGCACGATCGGCACGCCGATCGACTCGGCGATGAACTGGAGGTAGTCGCGGGCGGACGTCGGCAGGTCGCTCTCGCTTGCGCAGTCCCGGAGGTCCTCATCCCACCCCGGGAGCTCCTCGTACTCGCCGGATGCGTGGTGCAGCACTGTCTGGTGGTAGGGGAAGTAGTCGAACTCTGCCCCCTCGGCGCCGCGGTAGCTCGTGCAGACACAGATCCGGTCAAACCCGGAGAGCACATCGAGTTTGGTGATCGCCAGCGCGGTGAGCGAGTTCAGTCGCGCCGCGTAGCGGAGCGCGACGAGGTCCAGCCAGCCGACTCGCCTGGCCCTGCCGGTGGTGACGCCGTACTCCCCTCCGCGCTCCCGCAGCTCGTCGGCGAGTGGCCCGTCCAGCTCGGTCGGAAACGGCCCTGCGCCGACGCGCGTCGTGTACGCCTTGGCCACGCCCCACACCTCGTCGATGTCCTTGGGACCCACCCCGGCTCCGATACAGGCCGCGCCGGCGACGGGGTTTGACGAGGTCACGAACGGATAGGTGCCGTGATCGATGTCGAGCAGCGCTCCCTGGGCTCCCTCGAACACGACCAGCTCCTGATCGTCGAGCTTCTCGAGCACCAGGCGGCTCGTGTCCGCGATGTAGGGCTCGAGGCGGTGCCCGTAGGTGAGGTAGTCGTCGGTCATCGCCTGTAGGTCGAGCCGCGGGTCCTTGGCGAACGGGCGCAACGACAGCCGCTTGGGTTCGAGCGCCGCGACGATCTTCTTCTTCAGGATCTTCTCGTCGAGCAGGTCCTGGACCCGGATCCCGAGCCTCGCCGCCTTGTCGGCATAGCAGGGACCGATGCCGCGCCGCGTGGTCCCGATCTCGAGCTTGCCGAGCCGGGCCTCGCCGGCGTGGTCGAGCATCAGGTGATAGGGCATGATCAGGTGGGCGTTGGCGGAGATCCGCAGCGCCTGGGTGTCGATGCGCCGCCGTCGCAGCTCGTCGAGCTCGTCGGTCAACACCTTGGGGTCGATCACCACCCCATTGCCGATCACGCACAGCTTGCCCGGGTACAGGATCCCCGAGGGCATCAGGTGCAGCTTCCAGGTCTGTCCGTTGCGGACGATCGTGTGCCCGGCGTTGTTGCCGCCCTGAAAGCGCACCACGGCGTCGGCCCGGTCGGCCAGCAGGTCGGTGACCTTGCCCTTCCCTTCATCGCCCCACTGGGCTCCGACGATTACGATTCCGGGCATTCGGGGGGTCAGTGTACGGGGGTCGTTGGCGACCGGCCGCTAGCCGGCGCGGATCCGCGACGTTGGCCCGGACGGATCCGAATCGAGCGATTCGGAATCGATCAACTAGACCTCCATGCGGCGGTCGTGGCCGAGCAGGGGCAGCTCGTCGCACATCTCGGTCAGGCGCGAGACAGTCCGCTCGCTGATCTGATCGCACAGCGCCTCGCGATCGAGGATGTTGGTCGTGATCACCATCGAGCGCTGGTCCTCGTAGCGGGCGTTGACGATCGAGTAGAGCTCCTCGAGTACCCAGTCGGTGGTTCGCTCGGCGCCAACGTCATCGACGTGCAGCAGGTCGACCGCGGTCAGGCGGTCCAGCAGGTCGAGGTGCGAGCGCTCCGAGCGGTGGGTCTCGCGGATCTCGTTCAGCAGCCGCGGCAGCGAGTAGATCGCGACCGAGCGCCCAGCGCTGAGGGCGGCCTTGGAGACCAGCATCGCCAAGGTCGTCTTGCCGGTTCCGACCGGCCCCATGAACCACAGCCCCAGGCCGGCGTCCAGCTTGGCGTCGATGTCGTCCGCGAACCTGGAGGTGGCCGCGACGATCTGTGGCTCGATCCCAGTCACCGGCGGGCGTCCGAAGGCCGCGTCGCGGTAGCGACGCGGGATCACCGCCGACAGGCTCCTGGCCTTTGCGAGCGCGATCCGCTGGGCGCGGCAGCGGCAGTCATAGGCGGTGTTCGACTCAAGCTCGTAGCGGAAGCCAGAGCCGTCGCAGAGCTCGAACGGACAGCGATCGGTGATCGTCGACACGGACAAGCGGTGGCTCAAGCGGCGAACCGCTCGCCCGCGTAGTTCATGAACTTCGGGTACTCCTTCTGGAACGTGAGCGCCACCTCGGCGACCGGTCCGTTGCGGTGCTTGGCGATGATGATGTCGGCCACGCCCGGGCGCGCTGAGTCCTTGTCGTAGTACTCCTCGCGATAGATGAACATCACCAGGTCGCTGTCCTGCTCGATCTGGCCGGATTCGCGCAGGTCGGAAAGGATCGGCCTCTTCTCGCCGCCTCGCTGCTCCACCGCACGGCTCAGCTGGGAGAGCGCGATCACGGGCACGTTCAGCTCGCGGGCGAGGCCCTTCAACCCTCGGCTGATCTGCCCGACCTGCTCGACGCGGCTCTCCACTCGGCCTTCGTGACGCATCAGCTGGAGGTAGTCGACAATGATCAGCCCGAGGCCGCCTTCGATCTGATGGTGCAGGCGGCGGGCCTTCGCCCGCACCTCCAGCACCCCGGTGTCGCTCGAGTCATCGACGTAAAGGGGCGCCTCCGACAGAAGCTTGCAGGCGTCGAGGATCTTGGGCCAGCGGTGCTCGGCGACCCGTCCCCGACGCAGGTCCTCGCCCTTGATCCTCGCCCGCGAGGCGACGAACCGCTGGGCGAGCTCGGACTCGGACATCTCCAGCGAGAACAACGCGACCGGATGTCCCTCCAGCACCGCGTTCTCGGCGATGTTCGCGACGAGCGCCGACTTGCCCATCGATGGCCGCGCCGCGATCACCACCAGGTTGCCGGGCTGAAAGCCCCCCGTGACCTCGTCGAGATCCTTGAACCCGGACGGAGTTCCGGTCAGCGGGGACTTCGAGACCGATAGCCGGTGCAGCTTGTCGGTCTCCTCGTGCAGGATGTCCGCGATCGACCGGATCTTCTTGTGCCGGTCATCGTGGGCGACCTCCAGCACCGACCGCTCGGCGCGCTCGACCAAGTCGCGGGCGGGGGCCTCGCGGGCCAGCACGCTCGCCTGGATCTCGTACGAGGTGGTCAGCAGTTCGCGCATCTGAGCGTTGTCCCGCACGATCCGCCCGTATTCGCGCGCGTGGCCCGCCGCAGGTACCCAGCCGCTGAGCTCGTCGATCGCCTCCCGCCCGCCCAGCTCCTCGAGCTTGCCGTGCTGGCGCAGGGTCTCGGTCACCGTCAGTACGTCGATCCTGCGCTGGCCCTCGTGCAGCTCGAGCATCGCCTCGAACACCGCCCCGTGCTGCTCGCGATAGAAGTGCCTCGGCCTCAGGTGCTCCTCGACCAGCAGCGGATAGAGGTGGCGCTCATCGAGCAGCACGGCCCCGAGGACCGACTTCTCGGCCTCGAGGTTGTGTGGCGGAACGGCGATGTTCTGGACTGCGCTCATGGCCGGCGTTCGAGTCTAGGTCGGGTTCAGGCGGCAAGGTCGCAACCGAGTCCGCAACCACGACGATTTGCTTTCGGGCGCAGACCACGACCCGCAGACCGACGTCGGGCCGAGGCGAGAGCGGGTCTCTAGTCGACCCGCGCGACCACCCTCTGAGGACAAACCCGCGACTACGGTCGGGCCCGCGGCGCCCTAGGCTGCGACGACCATCGTCTTGATCGCCGCGGTCACCTCGTCGGCGACCTCGACCACCACCATGTAGGTGCCGATGTTGCGAATCGGTTCCTCGAGGTGGACCTTGCGGCGGTCGATCCGGATCCCGCGCGCCTCGCGGATCGCGTCGGCGATGTCCTGCGGGGTGACCGACCCGAACAACCGTCCGTCATCGCCGGCCTGCTGCGGAATCGTCAGCACGGTGCGCCCGAGCACCGCGGCGCTCTCCCGCGCGCGCTCCTGCGTCTCACGCTGAGCTCGCTCGGCATCCTCCCGGCGCCGCGTCGCCACTTGGATCGAGGCAGCGGTGGCCGGCTCCGCGAGCCTGCGCGGCTGCAGGTAGTTACGCAGGTAACCGGGCGAGACGTCGACGACCGCGCCGCGCTCACCGAGCGACTCTACGTCCTCGAGCAGGATTGCCTGTGGCATTGCGCTAACGCCCGCGCTCGGCCTCAGCGGTCGCGGTCACCGCCGCGACCGCCGCGATAGTCACCGCCCTCGGCGACATACGGCAGCAGCGCTAGCTCACGCGCGCGCTTGATCGCGCGGGCCACCTGGCTCTGATGCCGCCGGCACGCCCCGGTGATCCGGCGCGAGCGTATCTTCCCTCGCTCGGACACGAACCGACGCAGCATCGACAGGTCCTTGTAGTCGACCTGGTCGATCTTGTCGCGGCAATAGGGGCAGGGCTTGCGCCGGGTGGAAGTCGGTCCACCCTTGCGATCGCGCCTGCGCACGGGCCGTCTGCGTTGCTTTGCCAATTCGGTCAGCCTTGGTGGTTGCGGTCAGCTGTGTCTATCTAGAACGGAATGTCCTCGTCCGAGGTCCCTCCGCCCACCGGCGCTGGCTCGAAGTCAGCGGTGTCGATCGGGACGTCGCTCTCGGTCGCACGGACGCTGCTCGAGAAGCCATTGCCACTACCAGCGTCCTCACGCGAGCCGAGGAACTGCACGGAGTCCGCGATGATATCGATCGATTCGCGCTTCTGTCCCTCCTGCTCGTAGCTGCTCCACTCGAGCCGGCCGTCGATCGCCACCGGCCTGCCCTTCTTCAGATACTGATGACAGCTCTCCGCCTGGCGGCCGAACACCGTCACCCGGAAGAAGTTGGGCTTCTCCTCCCAGTCCCCGGTGCTGCCGTTCTTGCGGCGGGTATTGACGGCGATGCCGAGCTTGCAGACCGACAGGCCACCGCCCGTCGAACGCAGCTCCGGATCCCGCGTCAGGTTTCCCGTCAGCACGACTCGGTTGATGTTCATGCTGAGGCTCCTTTCCTGAAATCGTTTGAAAGCCTGCGGCCGAGTCTAGGCCCGGGGCAGGCGGTAACGGCGGTTCTCCCCGGAAAATGGGCGCAAACGTTGCACTCGCCGCACACAGGCGCTCCACGCCGTCACGGTCTCGTGACAATTCGGGCCCGCGAGCTAGCCGTCGGCGGCGGCGGGCGCGGGCACACCAGCAGGCGCGGGCGGCGCCGACTCGGGGGGTGGGGGGGTTCCCGGCAGCACCTTGATGATCCGAAAGCGCAGCACTTCGTCGGCGATCCGCAGACTATGCGAGAGCGCTTCGAGCAGCGTGGGCGGGCCGGTGAACTGGAGCAGGTGATACTCGCCCTCCCGCTGATGGTTGATCTGATACGCCAGCGGCCGCGTTCCCCAGTCGTCGCGTCGTGCGATCTGCCCACCCTCGCCCGAGATCTGGCTCTCGATATCGCCGAGGATCTTGGCCCGCTGATCCTCCTCGGCGCTGGTCGAGAGCGCCACAACAAGGTCGTAGACGGGAGCTTGACTGGGCATGTGAACGGCCCGGCGGGCGGCGGCCGACTATAGCGAGACGTGTTCGCGC
>JAFAZB010000416.1 GCA_019240015.1 Solirubrobacterales bacterium | reverse complement strand
GGAGAACACCGCCACCGCCGGAATCGGCATCGACTTGTAGCCGTCGGCGAGCCAGCCGTGGAACGGGACCAGCGGCATCTTGACCAGGAACGCGACCGCGAAGCAGAGGAAGATCCACTCCTGCGAGGCGCGCGAGAGCGGCAGGTGCTGGAGCGAGGAGAGCACGAACGTGAGGCTCGTCCCGTGGCGGCTGGAGGCCAATACGCCGGTGGCGATCGCGGCGACCAGCATGAAGAACGAGCCCACCAGGGTGTACACGACCAGCTTGGTGGTGGCGCGCACCCGCTCGCCCGAACCCCACATCCCGACCAGGAAATAGAACGGAATCAACATCAGGTCGAAGAAGCCGACGAACAGCGCCAGGTCCTGGGCGCAGAAGGCGCCGAGGACAGCGCTCTGCGCCAGCCCGAAGTGGAAGAAGAACACCCGCGGTCGATTCCAGTCCTTGAACGACGCCCAGATCAGCGCCGCGCTGAACAGCACCGCGGTCAGCGTGACCAGCGCGATGTTGAGGCCGTCGAGCCCGAGCTTGTAGTGGATCCCGAGCGCCGAGATCCAGACCTTGTCGGTGACGAACTGGAGCCCCGAGCGGCCAAGCTTGAAGCGGACCAGGAAGGAGATCGCCACCCCGAGCGTCGCCAGGCTGCCCAGTACCGTGGCGCGCGCGACCAAGGGCCGGGGGAGCTGCGAGGCAAGCAGCGAGACCGCCAGCGGCAGCCAGATCAGGATCGAGAGGGTCACGGCGAGGCGCTCACGAGCTCGAGATCAGGAAGTACAGGGCCACCGCCGACAGGCACACGATCATCGCCGCGGCGTAGTAGCGCAGGAAGCCGGTCTGGGCGCGGCGGACCGCGGCCGACCCGGCCCGGACCACGCCGACGGTTCCCCCGGTGAGCGCGCCGGCGATCACGATCCGCTCCAGCACCAGCTCGGCGAGGCGGCCCAGCCACTGCACCGGCGCAACCACGAGCAGGTCGATCAGCTCATCGAAGTACCACTTGTTGACCAGCAGCCGATAGATCGGGGACAGTCGCTCGCGCAGCATGGTCGCCAGCGCACGATCCTCGACCCAGATCCGGTAGGCGATCGCGATCCCCAGGAACGCGATCCAGCCGCCGATCACCAACCCGATCCAGGAGGGGCCGGTCCGCACCTGCACGTGTGCCAGCTGCGAGTCGGCGAAGGTGGGCTTCAGAAAGCCGGTCACGGCGTCATCGATGCCCGGGATCTGGAGCACGCCGCCCACGATCGCGAGCGCCGCCAGCGTGGCCATCGCGAGCTTCATCGGGTGCTCACGCTCGGCGATGTGGTGCGCCGGGCCGGGGAACCCGACGTCGGTGTCCTCCTCCTCGCCGGTGAGCGGGTTGCGCGGCACCTCGGCGTGGGCGAGGTGGCCGTGCTCCAGCTCTCGCGCCTCCTCGCAGGGCTCGCCGAGGAACGCCCTGAAGATCATCCGGAACGTGTACACGGCGGTCAGCAGCGCTCCCGTGTAGCCGAGCACCCCGAGGACCTCGAAGCCGCCGCCACGGTGATCGAGGTAGCCGATGATGTCGTCCTTCGAGAGCCAACCCGAAAAGGGCGGCAGGCCCGATAGGGCCAAGCCGCCCACGATGAAGCAGCCGAACGTGAACGGCATCGCCTTGCGGAAGCCGCTCATCCGATCGAGCGACTGCACGCCGGCCATCGCGCCGATCAGCGAGCCGGCGGCCATGAACAGCAGCGCCTTGAAGAAAGCGTGGGTCATCAGGTGAAACAGCCCCGCCGAGTAGGCGCCAACCGAGACCGCCATGATCATGTAGCCGATCTGGGACATCGTCGAGTAGGCGATCACGCGCTTGAGGTCGGTCACCACCAGCGCGGTCGTGGCCGCGATCAGGAGCGTCAGGCAACCGCCGATCGCGGTCACGTCGGCGGCCGTCGGAGCGTGCTCGAACAGGGGATGCATGCGCGCGATCAGGTACACGCCGGCGGTCACCATCGTGGCGGCGTGAATCAGCGCCGAGACCGGCGTCGGACCCTCCATCGCGTCGGGCAGCCAGGTGTGCAGCGGCACCTGCGCCGACTTGGCGAACGCTCCGACCCCCAACAGCAGGCAAGCCGCCACCAGGTCGGTGCCGTTGTGGGGGAACACGTGCCGGACTGCGTGGAAGGTCTTCAGGAAGTCAACGGTCCCGGTGTGGCGGAAGATCAGGAACGTCCCCAGCACCAACCCCACGTCGCCCACGACGTTGATCACGAATGCCTTCAGCCCGGCCCTGGTGGCGGTGGTGCGGCGGTACCAGAACGAGATCAGCAGATAGGAGGCCGCGCCGACGAACGCCCACCCCACGATCAGCAGCACGAAGTTGCCGGCCAGCACCAGCAGCAGCATCGAGAACACGAAGTAGTTCAGGTAGGCGAAGTAGCGCCGGTAGCCGCGGTCTGAGTCCATGTAGGCGACCGAGTACAGGTGGATCAGGGTCGAGACCCCGGAGACGACCAGCGCCATGAACACCGACAGCGGGTCGACCAGGATCGACAGCTTCGCGTCGACGCCGGCGCTGGCGTCATAGCTCCACAGCGTCGAGGTGAGCTCGCGGTGCTGGCCACCGCGGCCGAGCATGCTGATCAGCGCGCAGACCGCGAACGCGAACGCCAACGCGATCGCCGCCGTACCCAGCCAGCCGGCCCAGCGCCCGGGCAGGCGCCGATAGCCGAAGCCGATCGCGACCGTGCCGAGCAGCGGGCACAGCAGGATCAGCCAGCCGAAAGTGGTGGGGCTCATCCCTGGAGCTCGTTCAGCTCGTCGACGTTGACCGGCAGGCGCCGGCGGTGGATCGCGACGATCAGGCCCAGCCCGACTGTCACCTCGCACGCCGCCACGACCATCACGATCAGCGCGAACACCTGCCCATCCTCGCCGCCCCACATCCGTGAGAAGGCAACCAGCGCGAGGTTCGCGGCGTTCAGCATCAGCTCCAGGCAGAGCAGGATCACCAACGGGTTGCGTCGCGTCAGCACGCCGCCGGCGCCGATGCAGAAGACCATCGCCGAGACCACCAGGTACCAGCCGATTCCCACTACGTCGCTCCGGGGCCCCCGACGGGCTCAGTGGCACCGGCCGCTCGCGCGGAGCCCGCGGCCTCGGCCATCGTGCCGGTGTAGGCGGGACGGGGAGCGCGGATCATCACCTCGAGCTGCTGATCGGGCCCTTCGAGTCCGCGCTGGCGGCGAGCAAGCAGCACGGCGCCGACCGCCGCGACCAGCAGCAGCAGCGAGGCGACCTCGAACGGAAACAGATACTTGGTCAGGAACAGCTGGCCGATCTGGCGGGGGGAGCCAAACCCGGCGACGTAGGGGGCGCCCTTGCCGGAGATTCCCTTCAGCGCCGAGCCGAGCATCGCGATGCACAGCTCGACCGCCAGCGCCAGCGCGAACAGCGGTCCCACCACCCGCAACGCACCGGCGCCGCGGGCGGCGAAGCCGGTGGTCTCCTCGCCGCCGCCGATGTAGGCGACCACGAACACGTACAGCACCATCACCGCGCCGGCGTACACGACCACCTGGGCCGCCGCCACGAACTCCGCCCGCAGCAGCAGGAACAGCGCCGCCAGACAGATCAGGTGCCCCACCAGCGCCAGCACGCTGTAGAACGGGTTGCGCAGCGTGACCACGCCGATCGCCCCCGTGATCGCGCCGATCGCGGCGACGAAGAACAGGACCGCGCTCACTCGCCCTCCGCGCGCAGCGGGGTCCGCTCGATCGGCTCGGCGAGCAGCATCTCCTTGGTGAAGATCAGGTCGGAGCGGGTGTAGTCGGACATCTCATAGTCGTGGCCCATCGTGATCGCATCGAACGGGCAGGCCACCTCGCAGTACCCGCAGAAGATGCAGCGGCTGATGTTGATCTCGTACACGGCGGCGTAGCGCTCGCCGGCCGAGATCCGGTGCTCGGGCGTGTTCTCGGCTGCCACCACGCGGATGCAGTCGGCCGGGCAGGCGGCGGCACACAGCGAGCAGCCCACGCACTTCTCGAGCCCCGTGTCCTCGAACCGGTGCAGCTTGTGGCGTCCCCGGAAGCGCGGGTAGACGGGCGTCTTCTCCTCGGGGTACTGGATCGTGGTCGGCCCCTCGACGATCCGGGCGAAGGTCGTCTTCAGCCCGCGCAGCGTCTCCCCGAACACTCGGTAGGCGCCGCGGATCGGACCCGGGGCGGGCGCCCGGATCACCTCGATCACGTCCTCGCCCGGGTCGTAGGGGCTCATCGGCTGCTCCCGGCCGCGCTCACGAGACCACCACGATCGCCGTCACCAACAGGTTGAGCGTCGCCAACGGCAGCAGCACCTTCCACCCGAAGGCCATCAGCTGGTCGTAGCGCAGCCGCGGCAGCGTCGCTCGAACCCAGATGAAGAAGGTCACGAACGCCATCATCTTGGCGATCACCACGAGCGGGTCGACCCAGCCCGGGGGATGGATCCCGAACGGCAACAGCCACCCGCCGAAGAACATCGTCACCGCGATCCCGGAGACCACCATCATGTTCATGTACTCCGCGAACAGGTAGGCCACGAACGAGGTGCCGCCGTACTCGGTGAAGTAGCCGGCGACCAGCTCGGCGTCGGCTTCGATCAGGTCGAATGGCGCCCGGTTTGTCTCCGCGAACGAGGCCACCATGAACACCAGGAAACCGGCCAGCTGGGGGATGAAGTACCACATCCCGCCCTGCGCATGGACGATCCCGGTGAGCGACAGCGTTCCCGCGGTGATGATCACCCCGACCAGCGCCAGTCCCTGAGAGACCTCGTATGAGATCAGCTGGGCCGCGCCTCGCATCGCGCCCAGGAAGGAGTACTTCGAGCCCGAAGCCCAGCCGCCCAGCATCACCCCGTAGAACGAGATCCCGGCGAACGCGAACACGTACAGCGGCCCGATCGAGACGTCGATCCCGTAAAGGCCCACCCGCCGGCCGAAGATGTGCTGGACGTCGCCGAACGGGACCAGCGCCAGCGCCGCGACCGCGGTCAGGATCGCGATCATCGGGGCGATCCGGTACAGGTACCCGACCGATGTGGTGGGACGTGAGGGCTCCTTGGTGGCGAACTTGATGATCTCGGCGAGCGGCTGCATGAGCCCGAACGGGCCCACCCGGTTCGGGCCATAGCGCCCCTGGAATCGACCGAGCAGCTTGCGCTCGTAGATCGTCAGCAACGGCAGGATCGCGAACGCGACGCCGAAGATCACCAGCCCCTTGATGATCTGGATCCACCAAGGCTCGAAGTAGGACACGTTCGCGAACGCGATCACGGCTTTCGCACCTCCACGAACGGCTCGGTGAGCGCGTTGGCCGACTGCGCCGCGATCCCCTCGGCGAGGAACGCGGTCCCCGGCGGCACGCCGGTGCGCACCGCGGCCTTGGCCCGGAGCTGCTTCCCGTTCTGCGCCACGACCACGGTCTCGCCGTGCCCGAGCCCCAGCCGCGCGGCATCCCGAGGCGATAGCTCGAGCTGCTGCTCGGCGACCGCGAAGTGAAGCGCCGGGGAGATCTCGACTTCGGGGGCGGCCCAGATCGGGCGATAGGTACCGAGCCGCAGTTGGCCGTCGCTCGCGGCGGGAGCATCGCGACCGTCCGATGCTTCGGAGCCCGGTGCTTGAGGGCGAGCGCCACCGGGAAACGCCCTCGCCTGCTCGCGCGCCGGCCAGCGCAGACCGCGGCCGCCGATCGCCTCGAGCGTCAGACCTTCGTAGAAGGGAACCGCCGCGAGGAGTTGTGCGAACGCCATCGAGCTGGTCAAGACGTCCATCTCCTGGCCCACCGCGCGCGCCACGTCGACCAGCACCGACCAACCCGCGCGGACCTGCTCGGGATGGGCGATCGCCTGACGCAGCCGCTGGAGCCGACCGTCGGGATGCACGATCGTCCCTTCCTTCTCGGCGTAGGACTCCGCCGGGAAGATCACGTTGGCGTGCTCGCGCAGCCCCTCGGTGAGCACCGATGCGTGTGCGACGACCAGGCTCGCGCGGTGCAGCGCCTGCTCCCACAGGCCTCGATCGGGGAGCTCCCGAACCGGGTCGGTCTGGAACAGGTACAGCGCGTGCACGTCGCCGTCCGCGGCGGCTCCGGCGATCTCTGCGGCGCCGCGCCCGGGAGCATCCACCGCCCGGTAGCCGGGTCCGGCGTCGGGGACCGCCCCGGCTTCACGCAGTCCTCGGCCATTTGCACCGCAGGGGATCTCGAGCAGCCCCGCGCCGGGACGATCGGCGAGCCCCAGCCGGCCGGCGATGCTCAGCAGCGCCGGGAGCGCCTGCGCCCCGAGCCGCTCTCCCCACAGGATCACCACGTCCTCGCCGACCTCGCGCAGCAGCGAGGCCAGCTCCCGGCGGTCTTGGGGGGCATCACCGCCCGCGAGCGCCGCGTCGAGCTCGGCCAGGAAGCCGGCCTCTGCGCCGGGCGGGTAGCGCACCGTGAAGGTCGCGTTGACGTCGAGCGCGCTCGGTCGCGAGCTGGCGACGGCGAGCTGGACGCCGCGGCGCCGGACCCCCTTGCGGATCCAGAGGTCGATGATCGGGGCGTCGTCGAGCGGCTCGCATCCCAGCACCAGCACCGTGTGAGCGAACTCGATGTCGGGGACCGAGGCTTGCAGCGACGGCGCTGCCAGCGCGCGGGCGAGCTCGACGTCGACCGGACCGCCGCCGCGCGAGTCGATGTCGTTCGACCCGAGGCCTTCGCGCAGCAGCCGCTGGAGCAGGAAGCCCTCCTCGTTGGTCGCCTGGCCGCCGACGAGCGCGCCGACGTGTCCCTTGTGCCGGGCCAAGCCGCCGGCCAGCTCCAGCGCCCGCTCCCAGGAGACCTCCCGCAGCGAGCCGCCGTCCCGGGCGAGGGGAGCCGTGATCCGCTCGTCGACGTGGATCGACTGATAGGCGAAGCGCCCCTTGTCGCACAGCCAGCCGTCGTCGACCTCGGGATGGTCGCGGGCCAGGACCCGCATCACCTTCTCGTCGCGCACGGTGAGCTCGACGTTGCACTGCGATGGGCACAGGGTGCAGATTCCGCCGGCGCCCTCGTTGTCCCAGGGGCGGGCGCGGAACCGGTACGGCCTCGAGGTCAGCGCCCCCACCGGACACAGCTCGACGATGTTGCCGCTGAACGGGGCCACGTAGGGGTGGCCGTCATGCGTCGCGACGAGCGTGTCGGCGCCGCGCTCGGCGAACACCAGCTGGTAGTCCTCGGAGATCTCCTGCGAGAAGCGCACGCAGCGGTAGCAGAGGATGCACCGCTCGCGGTCGATCGCGATCAGCGGCGAGAGGGCCAGCGGCTTGACGAAGTGCCGCTTGGGCTCGATGAAGCGCGAGCGGCCCAGGCCCCACCCGAAGGTGATGTCCTGGAGCGGGCACTCGCCGCCCTTGTCGCACACCGGGCAGTCGAGCGGATGGTTGACCAGCAGGAACTCGACGATCGCGTTCTGGGCGTGACGCACGCGGTCGGTCTCGGTGTGGACCACCATCCCATCCTTGACCGGAGTCGAGCACGAGGTCTGGAGCTTGGGGATCCCCTCGATCTCCACCAGGCACATCCGGCATGCACCCACGGGGTTGCCGAGCTTCGGCTGGTAGCAGAAGTAGGGGATCTCGATGTCGCCGTGCTTGGCGGCGTCGAGCAGCATCATCCCCTCGCGCGCGGTGACCTCGCGACCGTCGATCGTGAGTTGGATCGTCTTGTGCTCGGGCCGCGGCATCGGTCAGCGTGAGGAGTGCTGGCGCGGACGCACCGGCTAGTGGACCGGGATCGGGCCGGCGTGCTCGTCGGCGACGCCGATCGGGATCACGTCCTCGAGCGGGCCGCCCCCGGCGCGCTCCCGGGCGTGCTCGATCTCGGCCTCGAGCTCGGAGCGGAACTTCTCGACCATCGAGCCGATTGGCATCGCCATCGCATCGCCGAGCACGCACAGGCAGTTGCCGATGATCTGCTCCTGGACCGAAGCCATGATGTCGAGGTCCATCGGG
>JAFAZB010000370.1 GCA_019240015.1 Solirubrobacterales bacterium | reverse complement strand
GGCCGGCTGACGGTGTGGCTCTCGACCCAGACGCCCCACCAGGACAAGATGGTGCTGGGGATGCTGCTCGGCCTCGAGGCGGAGCAGGTGCGGGTGGTCGCGCCCGACGTCGGTGGGGGCTTCGGAGGCAAGGGGCTCGCGGTGGAGGACGTGCTGCTCGCCTGGCTGGCGAGGGCCACCGGCCGGCAGGTGCGCTGGACCGAGACCCGTAGCGAGAACCTCGTCGCGATGCATCACGGTCGTGCCCAGCGGATCGAGTTCGAGATCGGCGGCGACCGCGACGGGCGCGTCAAGGCGCTGCGGCTGAACGTGCTCCAGGACGCGGGGGCATATCCGGGGCTGGGCGCCTTCCTGCCCAACCTGACGGCGATGATGGCGAGCGGCGTCTACCAGATCCCGAAGATCGAGGTCGACATCAAGACGGTCGTGACCAACACCACCCCGACCGGGCCGGTTCGCGGCGCCGGACGACCCGAGGCGACGCAGGCGGTGGAGCGCGCGATGGACCTATTCGCGGCCGACCTGTCGATCGACCCCGCCGAAGTTCGCCGCCGCAACTTCATCCCCGCCGACGCATTCCCGTTCACCACCGCCGTGGGAACGCGCTACGACAGCGGCGACTACTCCCGGGCGCTCGAGCTGGTGCTCGAAGGCGCCGGTTACCGAGCGCTCCGCGAGCAGCAGGAGAGCCTTCGCCGCAACGGCTCCCGCACGCAGCTCGGGATCGGGCTGAGCACCTACGTCGAGGTCACCAACGGGATCAGCGAGACCGAGTTCGGGGCCGTCGAGATCACCCCCGATGGCGGGGCGATCGTCAAGACCGGATCGCTGTCGCAGGGCCAGGGGCACGAGACCACGTTCGCCCAGATCGTGGCGTCGCGCCTCGGGGTTCCGATCGAGCGCGTGAGGGTGATCAAGGGCGACACGGACGTGGTCGCGAGGGGAACCGGCACCTACGGATCGAAGTCGACGCAGATCGGCGGCGCCGCGGCGCAGCTGGCCTCCGAGGAGGTCGTCGAGCACGCCAAGCGACTCGCCGCCGAGGAGCTCGAGGCCAGTCCGGACGACATGGCGCTCGACCTCGACGCAGGGCGCTTTCACGTGGCCGGCTCGCCGGAGCCCGCGATCAGCTGGGGCGAGCTCGCCTCGCGCCTGGAGGCGACGGGCCGCCTCGGCGAGCTCAGCGCCGAAGCCGATTTCACGGCGGAGCACCCCACGTTCCCGTTCGGCGCCCACGTGGCGGTCGTGGAAGTCGACACCGAGACCGGCTCGGTGGAGCTCCAGCGACTGGTCGCGGTCGATGACGCCGGGCACATCATCAATCCGATGGTGGCCGAGGGTCAGGTGCACGGGGGGCTCGCGGCCGGGATCGCGCAAGCGCTGCACGAGGAGCTCGCCTACGACGAGGAGGGCAATCCCCAGAACTCGAACCTGGTCACCTACTGCTTCCCCGCCGCGACCGAGCTGCCGTTCTTCGAGCTGGTGGAGATGGAGACGCCCACCCCCGCCAACGCGCTCGGCGCCAAGGGGATCGGCGAGTCGGGGACGATCGGCGCCACACCTGCGGTGCTCGCTGCGGTGATCGACGCGCTGGCGCCGTACGGCGTGCGCCACCTCGAGATGCCGGCGAACGGCGAGCGCGTGTGGCAAGCCATCCAGGAGGCAGCGGCGACGGGAGGATGACCGGGGAAGTCCTTTGGAGCCCTCCGGCTGATCTGGAGCAGAGCACCGAGATCGGGCGCTTCATGGGCTGGCTGCGCACCGAGCGCGGCTCCGGCGTGCAGTCCTACGACGAGCTGTGGCGCTGGTCGGTGGAGGACTTGGAGGGCTTCTGGGAAGCCGTCTGGCGGTTCTTCGGGTTGCGCGCTCACGCGCCCTACGAGCGGGTCCTGGGATCGCGGGAGATGCCCGGCGCCGAGTGGTTCGTGGGCGCCCGGCTGAACTACGCCGAGCATCTGGTGGGCACCGAGGAGGACCGCGACCGGGTGGCGGTGCTCGCGCACTCGCAGACGCGAGCGCCACTCGAGCTGACCTTCGGCGAGCTGCGCTCGCAGGTCGCCCGCGCCCGTGCCGGCCTGCTGCGCCTTGGGGTGCAACCCGGCGACCGGGTGGTCGCGTACATGCCAAACATCCCGGAGACCCTGGTGGCGTTCATCGCCACCGCCAGCATCGGCGCGATCTGGGCCAGCTGCGCGCCCGAGTTCGGGACGCGCAGCGTGGTCGACCGCTTCGCCCAGATCGAGCCGCGGGTGCTGCTCGCGGTCGGTGGCTACGGCTTTCGCGATCGCTACGTCGACCGACGCGCCGAGCTGGCGGCGATCCGCGCGCGCCTCCCGACGGTCCAGACGGTGGTCTCGGTGCCCTATGGCGAGGCGACGATCCCCGATGCCGTCAGCTGGGAGCAGCTGCTGGCCGAGTCGGCGCCGCTCGAGTTCGCCCCGGTGCCATTCGAGCAGCCGCTCTACGTCCTGTTCTCCTCGGGTACCACCGGGCTGCCCAAGGCGATCGTCCACTGCCACGGCGGCCAGCTCGTCGAGCACGTCAAGAACCAGGGGCTCGGGTGGGACCTGAAGCCGGGCGGGCGGCTCCAGTGGTTCTCGACCACCGCCTGGATGATGTGGAACGCGCTCGTCTCGGCGCTGCTGCTGCGGGCCTCGATCGTGATGTTGGACGGGGATCCCGCCTGGCCCGACCTGCTCGAGCAGTGGCGGCTGGCCGAGCGCCTGCAGCCAACCGTGATGGGGGTCAGCCCCCCGTATCTGATGGCCTGCCGCAAGGCCGGGCTGCGCCCGGCACGCGAGTGCGAGCTCGGTTCGATCCGGGCGCTGTGCACAGCCGGGTCGCCGCTGCCGCCGGAGGGATACCGCTACGTGTACGACCAGTTCGACCGTGGGCTGCTGCTGCTCAACGGCTCGGGCGGGACCGACGTGTGCACCGGGATCGTGTCCGGATCGTTCGCGCAGCCGGTCTACGAAGGCGAGATCTCGGGCCGCTGCCTGGGGGTCGACGCCCAAGCCTTCGATCCCGACGGCAACGAGATCGTCGGGGAGCTCGGCGAGCTGGTGATCAGGCAGCCGATGCCCTCGATGCCGGTCGCGCTCTGGAACGATCCGGACGGCGAGCGATACCGAGCGTCGTACTTCGATCGCTACCCGGGGGTCTGGCGCCAGGGGGACTGGATCAAGTTCACCGAGCGCGGCAGCTGCATCATCACCGGGCGCTCCGACGCGACGCTCAACCGGGGCGGAGTGCGACTCGGCACGGGTGAGTTCTACGCGCTGGTCGAGGACATGCCCGAGATCGTCGACGCGCTGGTGGTGCACCTGGAGGACGAGGGCGGCGGCCTGGGCGAGCTGCTGCTGTTCGTGGTCCCCGCCGAGGGCGTGGCGCTCGACGACGCGCTGCGCGCGCGGATCTCGGCTGCGCTGCGCCAGGAGCTCTCGCCCCGCCACGTGCCCGACACGATCGTCTCGGTGCCCGGGATCCCCCGCACGCTGACCGCCAAGAAGCTCGAGACGCCGGTCAAGCGGATCCTGCTGGGAGCCCGGCCCGAGGAGGTGGCAAGCCGCGACGCGCTCGCCAAGCCCGAGGCGCTCGACGCGTTCGTAGCGTTCGCGGAGGGGCGACGAGGGGGCTAGCTCTGCCCGCGGCGATCGATCACGCGCACCGCCTTGCCCTCGCTGCGGGGAATCGAGCCGGGCTCCAGCACCGCGACGACGATCCGGAGCCCGGTGTGCTCGCGCAGCAGGCGTTCGATCTCCGCCCGGAGCCGTTGCGGGTCGGTTTCGCGATCGACGGGTTCGCACTCCACCGTCAGCTCGTCGAGCGCTCGGGGTCGCTCGACGATCAAGCGGTAGTGGGGAGCGACCGCGTCAACGCCCAGCAACAGCTGCTCGACGCTCGAGGGATGGAGGTTGACGCCGCGGATGATCAACATCTCGTCGCGGCGGCCCCGCAAGCCGGTCAGCCTGGCCGTGGTGCGGCCGCATGCGCACGGCTGCTCGGTGACCGTGCCGATGTCCCCGGTGCGGTAGCGCAGCAGCGGCATCGCCTCCTTGGTCAGGGTGGTGAACGCGAGCTCGCCTTCGACCCCGGGGCCCAGCCGCCGGCTATCGCTCGGGTCGATCACCTCGACCAGGAAGTGATCCTCCTGGACATGCAGCCCGGCCCTGGCGGTCACACACTCGGCGGCGACCCCCGGACCGCACATCTCAGACAGGCCGTAGAAGTTGATCGCCTTCAGCGGCAGGACCCGCTCGATCTCGGCGCGCATCCCCTCGGTCCAGGGCTCGCCACCGAACAGGCCGAGCTCGAGCGGGGTGCGGTGGGGGTCGGCCCCCGCTTCGAGAATCGCCTCGGCGATCACCAGCGCGTAGGAGGGAGTGCTGACCAGAACCTGGGGGCCGAGGTCGAGCACCAGCATCGCCTGGCGGGCGGTCGAGCCGACCGATACCGGCGCCACCGTGGCCCCCAAGCGCTCCCCTCCGTGATGGAACCCGAGCCCGCCGGTGAATAGCCCGTAGCCGTTGGCGTTGTGGATCAGCATCCCCGGACTGACCCCGGCCATCGTCATGCAGCGGGCCATAACCTCGGTCCAGCTGTCCAGGTCGGCGCGGGTGTAACCGACTACGGTGGGCTTGCCGTGCGTTCCGCTGGAGGCGTGGAGCCTGACCAGTTGCTCGCGGGGAACCGCGAGCAGTCCGAAGGGGTACTGCCCGCGCAGGTCCTCCTTGTCGCTGAACGGCAGCCGCTCGAGGTCGGTCAGCGAGCCGAGCTCGTCGGGCGAGCCGATGCCGACGCTCGCGAGCCGCTCCGCGCCCGCCGGTTGGGCCGTCAGGATGCGCGCTACCGTCGCGCGCAGGCGCTGCAGCTGGAGCGCCTGCAGCTCGTCTCGGCTGAGCGTCTCCGCCCGATCCCAGATCAGGGGCTCAGAGGCGGCGCCGGTCGGCATTCCAGTGCTGCTCCAGGTTGCGCACGAGCGCCGGGCTCAGATGACAGTACGCCTGCTCGCGGGCGTAGACCGACATGTACTTGCGAAACAGGTCGAGGGGCTCGGCGCCGACCCGCAGCGCGCTGCGATTGGCGGCGGCATTGACCAGACCGGAGCTGGTCAGCGCCTCGATGCGGTCGCTGAGCGCGCCGTCCACCTGCTCGGGAGCTACGACCTCGTCGCAAAGCATCGCTGCGTCGGGCTCACCGGCCACCCACTCTCGCCCGGAGAGGATCGCCTGGCGCGCGGCGCGGTCGCCGACGAACCGCGGCAGCCGCAGGTTGGAGGCCCCCGGGATGATCCCCTCCTTGCGTGCCGGCAGGTACAGGCGGGCGCCCCGCGTGGCGATCACGTGATCGACCACGTGCAGCAGCTGACACGCGCCGCCGATCGCGAACTTCTCGACTGCGGCGATCCACAGCTTCTCGGTCGGCCCCCGGCTCCCGAGCACGCCACGGTAGATCTTGTTCACGTAGCCGAGATCGCGGATCAGGTAGAACAGGAAGTCGATCTTCCCGTGGTAGAGGTGGGTCAGGTTGATGCCCGAGCCGAACACTCGCTGGCCGGCGTAGCGCGGGTGGTCCACGACGCCGCCGCGGAACACCCCGACTTCGATCTGCGGGTCGAGCAGGATCAGGTCGACTGCCCACTCGGTCTCCGGAAGCGTCAGGCAGTCCTCGGCATTGAGGTGTCGGGGGTTACGAAGCTCGAGCACGCCCGCGCTGCCCGCCCGCTTGACGGTCACCGGACCGAGCTCGATCACCCCGCGCTCACGGAACTGATCGAGTCGCGCTAGCGCCTCGCCGGTGGGACGCAGATGCGACTGCACCAGGTGGCGCCCCGTCCGCGGGTCGGCGAGCAGCTCGGCAGCTAGCAGCCCCTGGGCCAGCTCGAGTCCCTGCTTGTCGGCGAGCTTGCGCTCCCGCTCGGCCTCCATCTGCTGGGGCGTCGGAACCAGCCCCGGCACTCGCTCGGCCGCAGCAAACAGAAGCTCGTCGAGCCGTAGCGGTCTGCTACAGGCATCGGTCAGCTGATCGTAGAGCTCCACCGCGGAAGTGCCGGCCTGGGCCAGCGCGCGCTGGCACCGCTCGGCAATAGCTGCTCGATCGTGATCAGCCTGCATTACCATAGGTTCCGGACTCTGACATGTCCGCGAGGGAGAGATAGGAGATAGCTCTGGCGCAAGCGCTCGCATCGTTCTTGCCAGGAACCCCGCCAGTCCGTGCCCCCGATCGCTGGCGCGCAAGAGGCGCCGGGCTCGCGCGGCGCCTCCAGTCGTGGAGCGAGATCCTCGCGGCCACGCACCTGTCGTTCGAGGTGCATCCCACTCCCCGCACCCCGGATGACTTCTACGGTGCGGTGACCCGCAGGACCGTGGGCGACGTGATGCTCGTGGACTGCGCGGCCTCGCCGTTTCTCGGCCACCGCGGCCGCATGGTGATGGACGGCGAGGCGGCAGCGTCCGAGGAGAACGTGCTCGGGTTCCAGTTCGTCTGCAAAGGCGTCGAGAAAGTCAGGGAGGGCGGCGGCCGTGAGCTGGCGCTCAAGGCCGGCGACGTGATCCTGTGGGACGGCCTGCAGCCGACCGACGTGGAGATCGTGGAGGCGTTTCACAAGCGCACGCTGCTGTTTCCCCGAGACCGCGTGCTGGCGGTGTGTCCCCGGCTGGCGGAGCTCAGCGCGCTGCCCGCTCTGGATCGCAGCGCCCCAGCCCGGCTGCTGGTGCGGTACATGAACGCACTCGCGCTCGAGCAGTCGCGGCTCGACCCGGCCGCCAGCGGGGCGGCCGCCAACGCGGCACTGGAGCTGTTGCGCGCCGCGGTGGAGCCATGCGTGCCCACGAGTCGCTCCGCCGTCCGGGCGGCCACGCGGGCCGAGATCGGGCGCTACGTTCGCACCCACCTCCAGGACCCGCTGCTCGGTCCGGCCTCGATCGCGCGCGCCTACGCGATGTCGGTGCGCGCCCTGCACGCGCTGTTCGAGGACGCCGAGACCTCGGTCGCCGGATTGGTTCGCAGCGAGCGTCTCG
>JAFAZB010000343.1 GCA_019240015.1 Solirubrobacterales bacterium | reverse complement strand
CGCGAACTCCTGCTCGTGCCGCGGCACCAGCAGCACGCGGTCCTCTTCCCCGGCGTCCACGGCCAGCGTCAGCGACATGCCCGGGAATACCACAACGTCCTCAAGCGGGACCAGTAGAAGGCGGCTCATCAAGTCTTCACTTTCGCTAGTTGCTTACTACAGGTAAGTAAGGATATCACGAAACAGCTCGCGCGGCGCGCATGATCTCAGTCGATGTGACTTAGATTAGCGGTCGCGGTTCACATTTGGGATGATCCAGTCGGTGTCCGAGACCGAGACTCCACGCGAGGAGCCGGCGCACGACGTGCTCGCCGCGGAGGCGTTCGCAATGCCGGCGCCCGATCCGAGCCTGCGTCACGGCCCGGTGCGTCTGCCCGAAGATCCCACCGGGATCGAAGAGCCGCATGACGTGCTGGCGGCGGAGGAGTTCGCGATGCCCGCGCCGCCGGCGCGGGCGGGCGCGTGGGAAGGCAAGCCGCGCCGGCGCGCCGGGCTCGCGCTGGGGGGCGGCGCCGCGGCTCTCTTTACGGTCAGGGCGCTGCTGCGCGCGCTGCGCCGCCGCTGACGCGCGAGGCCGCCGGCCGACGGCTAGCGCCGCGCCTTGCCCGGCGCGATCAGATCGGTGATCGTGCCCTGGGCGAGCTCGGCTGAGAACCCGACCGTCTCGGACAGGGTGGGGTGGGGGTGGATGGTTAGCGCCAGGTCCTCGGCGTCGGCCCCCATCTCCAGCGCGTGGACGGTCTCGGCAACCAGCTCGCCGGCGCCGATCCCCACCATCCCGGCGCCGAGCACGCGGCGGGAGCCGGGCTCCACCAGCAGCTTGGTGAGGCCGTCCCCGCGCCCCAACGAGAGCGCCCGCCCCGAGGCGCCCCATGGAAACACGGCCTTCTCGTACTCGACGCCCTCGGCGCGGGCGGTGGTCTCGGTCAGCCCCATCCAGGCGACCTCGGGGTCGGTGTACGCGACCGACGGGATCGCCCTGGGGTCGAAGGCCGCGCCCGGGACGCCGGCGATCGCCTCCGCCGCCACCTTGCCCTCGTGCGAGGCCTTGTGTGCGAGCATCGGTCCCTTGACCACATCGCCGATCGCATAGATTCCGCCGACGCTGGTGCGCATCTGCCGGTCGACCGGGATGAAGCCGTCCGAGTCGAGCTCCACGCCAGCCGCCGCCACATCGATTGACGCTGCGTTGGGCCGCCGGCCGACCGCCACCAGTACCTGGTCGAACGTCTCCGCGCCGAGATCCCCGAGCTCGACCTTCAGGCCGCCGCGCTGCGCTTTGACCTCGCCGACGCGGGTGCCCAGGTGGATCGCTTGATAGCGCGAGGAGATGCGCGCCTGGAGGGGCTTGACCAGGTCCGGGTCGCAGCCCGGGATCAGCTGGTCGAGCAGCTCGACGACCGTGACCCGCGATCCCAGCGCGTCGTACACGGTTGCCATCTCCAGCCCGATGATGCCGCCGCCGATCACCAGCAGGCGGCCGGGCAGCGAGCTCGGCGAGAGCGCGGCGGTCGAGTCGATGATCCGCTCGTCCTCGGGCAGGCCGGGGAGCGTGCCCGCCTCCGAGCCGGCGGCGATGATGCAGTTCTCGAACGACACCGTGCGCTCGCCGACAGCGATCGTGTTCGCGCCGGTGAGCCGGGCCACGCCGTGGATGACCTCCACCTTGCGCTGCCGGGCCAGCCCGTCGAGCCCGCCGGTGAGCTTGTCGACGACCGACTGCTTCCAGGCGATCAGCGCCCCGAGGTCGAGCTTCGGCTTGCCGAACTTGAGCCCGCGCTCGGCCATCTCCTCGGCCTCGGCGACGATCCGCGCCGCGTGCAGCAGTGCCTTGGAGGGAATGCACCCCACGTTCAGGCAGACCCCGCCGAGGCGCTCGTGGCGTTCGATCATGATCGTCTTGAGCCCCAGGTCGGCGGCGCGGAATGCGGCCATGTAGCCGCCCGGCCCCGAACCGATCACCACCACCTGCGCCTCGCGCCCGCCGCCGCCATCTGGGCCCGAGGCGGGTGGCGCGGGCTCCCGCGCCACCGCGGCGTCGGTGTGCTCGGGCTGCTCGGCCTCGGACTCGGGAGCGGTCGGCCCGGCGCCGTCGGTCTCGATCACCAGCAGCACGCTTCCTTCCGAGACGCGATCGCCGAGCTTGACGCTCAGCTGCTTGAC
>JAFAZB010000170.1 GCA_019240015.1 Solirubrobacterales bacterium | reverse complement strand
CTGTCCGCGGTCGAGGGGTTGAAGGTGGTCGATCCGGGCCTCGGACATCTGGTGGTGCCGATCTCGCTGGGCATCCTGATTGGGCTGTTCGCGATCCAGCGCAAGGGCACCGGCGCCGTCGGCTGGTTGTTCGGGCCGGTGATCATGATCTGGTTCGGGGTGCTGGCGATCGTCGGGGGCCGCGAGGTGCTCCAGCACCCGGGCGTACTCCAGGGCCTCTCGCCGGTGTGGGGCGCGCGCTTCATGGTCGATCACGGCGCGGCCGCGTTTCTTGCGCTCGGCGGCGTGGTGCTGGCGGTGACCGGCGCCGAGACCCTGTACGCCGACCGAGGCCACTTCGGCGCGGGCGCGATCCGCTTCACCTGGCTCACGATCGTGTTTCCGGCGTTGATGCTCAACTACCTCGGGCAGGCCGCGCTGATCCTCGCCCATCCGAGCAGCGTCAGCAATCCATTTCTGTTGCTGGTGCCCGGTTGGGGCCGCTTCCCGATGGTCTTCCTGGCGACCGCGGCGACGATCATCGCCTCGCAGGCGGCGATCACGGGGTCGTTCTCCGTCGCCAGGCAGGCGGTGCAGCTCGGCTTCCTGCCGCGCCTGAACATCCTGCATACCTCGGACCTCGAGGGACAGATCTACGTACCGGTTGTCAATTGGGGACTGGGCATCGGCGTCGCCGTACTGGTGCTCGTGTTCCAGGCGTCCGTGAAGCTCGCCGACATCTACGGCGTCGCGGTGACCGGGACCTTCATCCTCAACACACTGCTGTTCATCGCGGTCGCCCGGTCGCTCTGGATGACACCGCGATGGAGGCTGGCGCTGCTCGGCGCGCTGTTCCTGACCGTCGAGGTCGCTTTCTTCAGCTCGAACCTCGCGAAGGTCGCCCACGGTGCGTGGCTGTCGCTGGGCGTCGGGCTGGTGATATCGATCTTCATGAACACCTGGCGTTGGGGCCGTGAGATCGTGACCCGCAACCGCACCGAGCAGGAGGGCTCGCTCGAGGAGTTCTTGCACGGACTGCCCGCGGCCGAGCCACCGATTCGCCGGGTGCCCGGGGTCGCGATCTTTCTGAACCCCGGCAAGCAGACGACGCCGCTGGCGCTACGAGCCGAGGTCGAGCACAGCCACGCCCTGCACGAGAAGGTGGTGATCGTGTCGGTGGAGACGATCAGCATCCCGCACGTGGACCGGGGCGATCGGTTCGTGGTGGAGCTCGTCGGGCGCGGCCTGTTCAAGATCTTCTATGTCACCGTGCGGTGTGGCTATCAGGACCGGCAGAACGTCCCCCAGGCGTTGCAGCTGTGTCGCAAGCAGGGACTGCTGGAGCGCAACCTGGACCTCGAGCATGCCTCCTACTTCCTGTCGCGGATCACGATCACACCGACGGACGCCACCGTGCTGAAGGGCTGGCGCCAGCGGCTGTTCGTGGTGATGGCGCGTAACGCGGCCAGCCCGATCGAGCACTTCGGGCTCCCGAGCCAGCGCACCGTGATGGTGGGCTGGCGGATCAGCGTCTGAGGCGTCAGCCGTCGTACTCCTGATCGGTGACGTGCTCGCCCCAAGTGACAGGGCTTCCCGTCTCGTCGACCTCCTGCATCGCGAGGTGAGTCATGAAACGGGTGGGGGCGGCGCCGTGCCAGTGGTCCTCGCCCGGCTCGAAGTACACCCGGTCGCCGGGCCGGATCACCTCGATCGGGCCGCCGCGGCGCTGGCAGCGGCCGAGGCCCTCCACGACGTAGATCGTCTGGCCGTACGGGTGGGTGTGCCAGGCCGTTCGTGCACCGGGCGTGAAGTGGACGCTGGCCGCCTGTAAGCGGGACGGCTCCGACGCCGTCGCGACGCTGTCGATGTACACGGCGCCGGTGAACCAATCGGCGGGGCCGGTTGCGGTGTCTGGGCCGTCCCTCCTGATCTGCATGAGCTCTCCTTGGTCGCTTCGGCTTGCTGGGAATCTGCCCGTGCGTGGCAGACTGAATGCGTGGGTGGCCACCTGCTCGTGTTCATCGGCGTTGCGGCGATCGTGATC
>JAFAZB010000301.1 GCA_019240015.1 Solirubrobacterales bacterium | reverse complement strand
CCACCTAGCGCTGCTAGCACGACAGCCACGGCGACAAGCCCGCGCCGCAGCAGTCGCCGCGAAACGGGACTCGGCATGGGCTCATGCTAATAGCCGTCCGGTCAGGTCAGCGTCGGGTTCGTGCGGACCCGTCGGCGAGCTGCCTTCCACGTGCACGGCGCCGGGCCGCACGCGAAGATGATCCTGTGATGCCATCCGCCGAAGCTCTCCTTGAGCGCCTGGCGGCGCTGCCGGCCGGTCGTCCGTTGCTGGCCGCGCTAAAGGACGCCGACGGCGTCTATCTGGTGGGAGGCGCCGTGCGCGACCTGCTGCTCGGGGGCGAGCCGCTGGACCTCGACCTGGTGAGCGAGGACGATCCCGCGGAGCTGGCGGCGCGGCTCGGGGGCTCGATCCGCGCGCACGACCGATTCGGTACCTCGAGGGTCACGGTTGGGGGCTTCAGCTATGACTTGGCGCGGGCGAGGAGCGAGTCCTACTCGCGCCCCGGCGCGCTGCCCGAGGTCGCTCCTGCTTCGATCGCACAGGACCTGGAGCGGCGCGACTTCACCGTCAACGCCCTCGCGATCGCCTTGGGCGGCCCCCGCAGAGGCGAGCTGGTCACGGTCAGCCACGCGCTGGAGGATCTCGACGCCCGGCGGTTGCGGGTGCTTCATCGCGCGAGCTTCATCGACGACCCGATCCGGCTACTGCGCTTGGCTCGGTACGCGAGCCGGCTGCGGTTCGCGATCGAGCGGGACACCGCCGAGCTCGCGCGCATCGCCGTTGCCGGTGGCGCGATCGGCACGGTCAGCGGCAGCCGCGTCGGGAGCGAGTTGCGGCTCCTGGCCACGGAGCCCGATCCCGTCAGCGCGTTCGGGCAGTTGGCCGAGCTCGAGCTCGACACGGCGATCGATCGCCGCTTTCACCTGGGCGATCCCGAGCTGGCTCGCGCGGCGCTGTCGCTGCTCCCGAGCGATGCACGCGCTGACCTGCTAACGCTCGCGATCGCCGCGCGCGGCATCGAGGCATCCGAACTGCGGGCGCTGCTGGACGCGCTCGCGTTCGAGGCCGCCGACCGCGAGCTGATCGTCACGATCGCCCGCCGGTCTGAGGCGCTGAGCGAGTCGCTCGCGAGCGCCGACGACCCCTCTCAGATCGCGGAGGCGGCTCGCGATGCTCCGCCCGAGGCGGTCGCGCTGGCGGGGGCGCTCGGACCGGCGCGGGCCGCGGGACAGTGGCTCGAGCGCCTGCGCCACGTCCGGCTCGAGATTGGCGGTGACGACCTTCTGGCCGCCGGAGTTCCGGCCGGACCGGCGATCGGGCGCGGTTTGCGGGCCGCGCTGGCGGCAAAGCTCGACGGGCGCGCGTCAGGGCGAGAGGCGGAGCTAGCGGCGGCGGTTGCAGGCGCTGAGCCCGGTCGCCAGGGAGGCGAGCCAGGAGCCTGAGCAACTAGCCTCTGGCGGAATGCTGCCTGAGCCGTTCTACGCCCTGCGGGAGCACCTCGCGATCGAGCTTCCGGGCGCTCGCGCAGTGTTCACCACGCGCCGCGGCGGCTTCTCGCGCGGTCCATACACCAGTCTCAACCTCGGGCGCGCGACCGACGATGACCCGGAGGCGGTCCTGCGCAACCGCGCGCTGCTGGAAGCCGAGCTGGGGGTGCCACTGCGTTTCGTCAGACAGGTCCACGGGACCACCGTCCTGCGCCGGGGCGTGTCCGACCCCGACCCGCCGCGAGCCGGCGCCGAGGCCGAGCCGGCCGATCCCGCGTCGCCGCCGAACGTCGTCTTACCCGTGGCCGACGGCCAGGTCACCTCGCTCCGCGGCGTCGGGCTCGCGGCGCTCGTCGCCGACTGCCTGCCGATCGCGCTCGCGGACGGGGGGACCGTGGCGATGTTGCACGCGGGCTGGCGAGGGCTGGCGGCGGGCGTGGTCGGCGAGGGCGTCCGGACCGTGTGCCGGCTCGACGGGGGAGATCCCGTCACCCCCTCGCCGCCGCTAACGGCCGCGATCGGCCCCGGCGCCGGCGGTTGCTGTTACGAGGTCGGCGAGGAAGTGCACGAGGCGTTTGCCGGCCAGCCCGCCGAGGTCCACCGCGGGCGCAGGCTCGACCTGAAGGCGATCGCCCGGCACGAGCTGCACAAGGCGGGGGTGGCCGAGGTCCACGATGTCGGGCTTTGCACGATCTGCGGCGACGGGTCGCTGTTCTATTCGCACCGCAGGGACCGTGGAGTCACCGGTCGCCAGGTGGGGGTCGCGTGGTTGAGCTGATCCGCGGGCTGACCGCGGAGCGCGTGCGCGCGAATCTGGAGCGCGCTCGCGAGCGGATCGCGGATGTCGGGCGCGACCCGCGCGAGGTTCAGATTCTCGCCGCGATCAAGTACGTGCCCGCGGAGGAGTTGCCGGCGCTTGCGGCGGCCGGACTCGAGCTGCTCGGCGAGAACCGGGCGCAGGATCTGCTCGCCAAGCAGCAAGCCCACCCCGGGCGGTTCACGTGGGACTTCATCGGCCATCTGCAGAGCCGCAAGGTGCGCCAGGTGCTCCCGCACGTGCGCTACATCCACTCCGTCGCCAGTGACTCGGTGCTCGCGCAACTGGCCCGGCATGGCTCGGAGGCGACCGAGGTGCTGGTCGAGGTCAACCTCGCCGGCGAGGAGGGCAAGACCGGCGTCGCACGAGCCGAGCTGCCGTCGTTCCTGGAGCGCTGCCCAGTGCGGGTGGTGGGGCTGATGACGATGCCGCCGCTGGCTCGCAGCCCCGAGGACAGCCGTCCGTACTTCGCCGCCCTGCGCGAGCTCGCCCACCGCCACGGGC
>JAFAZB010000158.1 GCA_019240015.1 Solirubrobacterales bacterium | reverse complement strand
TGGCTCGAGGCTGGGCAGGCGGCGTGCCCTGACGTGCGGCTTGAGGTCCGCCGGGCGAGCTCCGATCCGCACCGCCGCGGTGTTCAGCGCTCCCTGCGGGCGAGGGACCGCGACGGCGTCGTGGTAGGCATCCATCACGTGCCCGGCGACACGTGGCCACGCGAACCGCTCCACGTCGCGCGCTGCCGCCAGCGCCATCCCGGCGCGGCGCTGGGGCTCATCCCAGAGATCGCGCAGCGCCTCGGCGAGGGCCTGGGGGTCGCCCGGCGGCACCAGCAGTCCGTCGACGCCGTCGCGGACCACGTCGCGATAGCCGGCGATGTCGGAGGCCACCACGGGCGTCCCGGCCGCGAACGCCTCGGTCAGCACCATGCCGAAGCTCTCGCCCCGCAGCGAAGGAGCGCACAGCACATCGGCTCGTTGGAGCTCGCCGCGCTTCTCGTGCTCGTCGACCTTGCCGAGCATGCGCACGCCGCGGTCGTCCAGCAACATCGGCTCGAGCTCCTCGCGGCTCGGCCCGATCACCGTCAGCTCGGTGGGGATGTGGTCGCGCAGCGCCTCGAAGGCGCGCAGCAGGAGCGGCAGCCCCTTGCGGTCCACCGCCTGCCCCACGAACACGATCCGCAGCTTGTCGGGTTCCTCGCCCGCGCTCCCAGGCTCGGCGAGCGCGGGATCGACGTGCACCCCGTTGGGAATCACCCGGTAGTGGCCGCCGAAGAAGCGCCGCGCGGTCCACGCCGCCGCCTCGGAGACGGCGATCCTGACGTGCAGGCGATTCAGCACCCGCCTCGCTCCGATCAGGTTTGCGATCCCGTTGGAGATCCAGTTGTCGTTGTAGGTGTGGAAGGTCCCCACCAGCGGCAACCGCGTCCAGTCCGCCGCCACCCAGCCGGTCACCGGTGCCACCGGCTCATGGATGTGAACCACGTCGTAGCGCCCGGTGCGCAGCTCGTGGTGCATCGTCGCGACTCCGTAGGGGGTGATCGAGAGGTTCGAAACGGCGCCGTTGGCCTTGAAGCCGACCGTGCGGCCGAGCGACACGAGGTAATCCGGCGGCGCGAGCCGCTGCGGCCGGGCGCCGCGATGCAGCACCGCGGAGAAGGCGTCGGGCGGGTCGAACGGCGCCAGCACGCGAACCTCGTGCCCCTCTTGCAGGAAGCGCTCCGCGAGCGCTTCGATGTGCCTGGTTACACCGCCGGGATACGTCCACGAATACGGCGACACCAGGGCGATCCGCATGCCGTGCATGGTAGCCCTTATGCCTGCGGAGCTGCCGGGTTTCGGTCGCTTATCATCGTGCGGGCATGCCTGCTCGCCAGTTCGTCAAGTACACCTTCCTGAGCGTCGATCCCGCGTGGCGCCGGCTGGAGGACGAGCGCCGTGCTTCCGACAAGCGCGAGTTCATCGCCGCGTGCGAGGACTTCGCCGACGGCCACCTGCTGCGCGCGTTCTCGCTGGTGGGAACGCGCGGAGACGCGGACCTGCTGCTGCTGAGCCAGGCGCAGAACCTCGAGCGGATCCACGAGTTCCACGTCGTACTCGCGCAGAGCGGCCTGATGAAGTGGTGCACGGTTCCATACTCCTTGCTGGCGATGACCAAGCCGTCGGAGTACTCCCAGGAGTCGCGGCTCGAGGTCCGACCCGCGCACGGGAAGTACCTGTTCGTCTACCCGTTCGTGAAGACCCGAAGCTGGTACGCGCTGCCGGCGCAGGAGCGCTACCGGATCATGCAGGAGCACATCCGGGTGGGACGGGAATACCCGTCGGTCGACCTCAACACCAGCTACTCGTTCGGACTCGACGACCAGGAGTTCGTGGTCGCGTTCGAGACCGACAACCCCGCCGACTTCCTGGATCTCGTGCAGCGCCTGCGCACGACCGAATCGAGCTCCTACACGCTGCGCGATACGCCGACCTTCACCTGCATCTCCTGCTCGGTCGAACGGGCGCTGGGGGCGCTCGACGGAGCGGCGCTGACGCTCGCCGAATCGTTGTGAGCACCGACCCGGTCAGGCTCTCTCAGGATCTCGACGAGGTGCGGGACGTGACCGTCATCGGCGGCGGCCCGGTCGGCATGTGCACAGCATTCTGGGCCGGGATGCGAGAGGCCAGTGCACGGATCATCGACTCGCTTCCAGAGCTCGGAGGCCAGCTGACCACGCTGTACCCGGAGAAGTGGATCTACGACGTCCCCGGCCACCCCAAGGTCCTCGCCAGGGATCTGGTCGAGATGCTCCGCGTCCAGTCGCTCGAGCAGTTCGACGTGCCCGCGCACCTGAACACGACCGCAGAGCGAATCTCCTGGGAAGGCGAGGGCGAGGAGCGCGTGATCGTGCTCCACACCGATCGCGGGGAGCTGCGCTCGCGGACGGTGATCGTGGCCGGTGGACACGGGGCGTTCGAGCCCAAGAAGCTGCCCGGCTATGACATGACGCCCTGGGAGGGTCGCGGCGCGCACTACATCGTCGGCTCCAAGGCGGTGTTCTCAGGCAAGCGCGTGATGATCGTCGGGGGCGGCGACTCGGCCTGCGACTGGGTGATCAACCTGCTCGACACCGCCAGCGAGGTCAGCCTGGTGCACCGGCGCGAGGGGTTCCGTGCGCACGAGCTGACCGTCGGCCAGGTGATGCAGGCGGCCGCGCGTGGCGACCTCGCGCTCCACGTGCCATTCCAGATCAAGGAGGTCCACGGCGACGGCAACATCGAGCGCGTGGTGCTGTTCCACTCCGAGAACGAGGACAGCGAGGTCGAGGTGGAGGTCGATGCGATCTTGCTCCAGCTCGGCTTCAAGACCGCGCTCGGGCCGCTCAAGGATTGGGGCTTCGAGGTCGTCAAGGGCGCGATCGCCGTCGACCAGGTGATGAAGACCTCGCTCGAGCGCGTCTGGGCGTGCGGCGACATCACCACCTTCGAGGGCAAGCTGAAGCTGATCGCGACCGGCTTCGCCGAGTCGGCGATCGCCGTCGCCCAGGCGGTGCACGAGCTCCGGCCGGAGATGAAGATCCAGCCCAAGTACTCCACCAACACCGGCGTCCCGGGCGCCGTCGCCGGACAGCCGTAGCCGCGTCTCGGCCCGTGGCCCGCGCAGAAGCCGACGCCGTCGCACACCTACGCCGCGCCGACCGCGTGTTGCGCGGGCTGATCGACGAGCTCGGGCCCGAAGGGGTGCACGACCGCCGCGCCGGGCGCCCCAGCGACCACTACGGCGCGCTCGTGCGCTCGATCGTGGGCCAGCAGCTGTCGACCAAGGCGGCGCGGGCGATCTACGGACGGCTCACCGACCGCTTCGGGGGGCGCACGCCGACACCCGCCGAAGTGCTGGCGGACGACCCCGAGCAACTGCGGGCGGCCGCCGGTTTGAGCCGCGCGAAGGTCGGCTTCCTGCGCTCGCTGGCGGAGCACGTGGCCGACGGATCGCTGGAGCTCGAGGCCCTCGATCAGCTGGGTGACGAGGACGTGATCGCGGAGCTGGTCGCGGTCAAGGGGCTGGGCACCTGGACCGCGCACATGTTCCTGATGTTCCATCTCCAGCGGCCCGACGTGATGCCGGTCGGAGACCTGGGGATCAGGCGGGCGGTGATGATCCGCTACGGCCTAGAGCAACTGCCGGGCCCCACCGAGCTCGAGCGGCTGGCCGAGCCGTGGCGCCCGTATCGCACGCTGGCGTGCCTGTACCTGTGGCAGTCGCTCGACGCGACACCCGCCTAGTCGCCTGGCCGGCCCGCCTCGCGCGGGGCGCGCCTACACCGCTTGCGTTAGCCAGAAATTGTGATTATTTGTAGGGATGGCGGGGAACCAGGTGCAGGTCGTGGCAGGCAACCGAGGACCGCACTGATGAAGGCGCCGCGCGCGTCGTTGGGGGTTGCCGCGTGCCTGGCGCTGTCGGGCGCCTTCGCCACCGACTCGGCGGGCGGGCAGCTCGCCGCCCAACGAGCCGGCCCCCCAGCAAACGCGGCCGGCGCCCGGACCAGTGCGACCGCCCCGTCCTCTGGCAACGTGAGCAACTCCGCCGGCGGCAACGGCGGCAACGGCGGAAGCGCCGGCCCGGGGGGCAAGGGCGGCAACGGGGGCAACGGGGGCAACGGCGGGAGCTGCGGGCCGGGAGGCACTACCCCCGGGCAGCCGGGCGCTCCAGGGCAGCCGGGAAGTGGTCCCAACGGCGGCGCCGGTGGCGGCGGCGGCGCGGGCGCAAGCGCCGGATGCGTGCCGGTCGCTGGCGCTCAGCCGCTGCACGACCCCGGCTTCCGCCTGACCGCGAGCTCCGCCGGGCACTATGCGTTGCTCGCGCTCGAGCGGATCCGCCCACACGGCCGCGGATCCGGGCTCAGCTGCGACCACTCGGCCGGCGCGAGCTTCAGCTGCCGGCTGGACTGGGCGACGACGACGCTCTCCTACCGCGCCGCGGTCAAGGTCTGGCGCGGGAGCCACTCCCGGGTGCTGTGGCGAGGCTGGCTGCGGGCGCGTCGATGATCGCGCGCAAACGCAGGCCCCGCGTCTAGACCGCCGAGACCTGTTCCTCTTCCGCGACCCGGAACGAAGAGCCGCAGCCGCAGGCGGCGACCACGTTCGGGTTGTCGACCTTGAACCCGGCGCCCTGGAGCCCGTCGACGAAATCGATCACCGACCCCCTGACGTACGGCAGGCTCGGGCCGTCGACCAGCAGCCTGATGCCCTTGTCTTCGAACACCTCGTCGCCTTCGCGCTGCTCGTCGAACGCGAGCGCATACTGAAAGCCCGAGCAGCCGCCGCCTCGCACTCCGACCCGCAAGCCGGCGCTCTCGGCGACCGCGCTCTGGGAGGCCAGGAACTCGCGAACCTTCTCGGCACCTTTGTCGGTCAACGTGATCATGCTTCATTCAGTATAGCGGTGGCACCTCGCTACGCTTGCAGGAGTGCCTGTCAGTCCCGACGAGCTGAAAGCGCGGATCGAAGCCCAGATCCCCGGCGCCACCGCGGAGGTCACGGGCGATGGTCACCACTTCAACGCGGTGGTGGCGGCGCCGGCGTTCCGGGACCTGCCGCGGATCGCCCAGCACCGCCTCGTCTACGACGTGTTCGGGTCCGAGCTCGGCGACCGGATCCACGCCCTTTCCCTGCAAACGAGAGCTTCCGAAACGGAGAGCAAGCTATGAGTGACGAACCTAATCAGATGCGCGACGCGATCCAGAGCGCGATCTCCGAGAACCGTGTGATCCTGTTCATGAAGGGAACGCCTGAGCACCCGGCGTGCGGATTCTCCGCTCGCACCGCGGGGATCCTGCAGTCGGTCGGACAGCCGTTCGCGGCGGTCGACGTGCTCCCCGACCCGCGGATCCGGCAGGAGCTCTCGGCGCTTTCCAACTGGCCCACGATCCCGCAGCTGTTCGTCGACGGCGAGCTCGTCGGGGGCTGCGACATCATCACCGAGATGCACCAGACCGGCGAGCTGCACGAAGTGCTCGGCTTGGAGCCCGACCCGGCCCGACAGCCGGTTCCCGAGCCGCCAGCCGTGGAGCCGCCGCCGCTGTCGATCGAGACACGCCAGTAGCGGCCACGCAAGCGACCGACGCTCGCCCGCCCCAGGGCGTGACCGCGCTGCGCCTCGACGGCGAGGTGCTGCGGGCGATCGACCAGACGCTGCTGCCGTGGCGCGAGCGCGAGCTGGAGCTCACCGGCGCGGCCGATGTCGCCGAGGCGATCCGGAGGTTGGCGATCCGCGGCGCCCCGCTGATCGGCGTGGCCGCGGGCTACGGGGTGGCGCTGGAGCTGGCCCGCGATCCAGGCGCGCTCGCGAGCGCCTGTCAAACGATGCTGCGTGCCAGGCCGACGGCGGTCAACCTCGCGCATGCCGTGGAGCGCGTCCGGCGCGCCGCGAGTGATGTCCCGCCCGGCCGCCAGGCCGCCGCCGCGCTGGCGCAGGCCCGGTCGATCCACGCCGAAGAGGAGGCGGCCAGCGAGGCGATCGCGACCCACGGCGCCGAGTTGCTCGCCGGTCGCAGGCGGATCCTGACCCATTGCAACACCGGCGCGCTGGCGGCACCCGGGCGGGGGACGGCGCTAGGGGTGCTAGCCGAGCTGGCGAGCAGCGATCAGCTGGAGCAGGTACTGGTGACGGAGTCGCGGCCACTGCTTCAGGGCGCCAGGCTGACCGTCTATGAGCTTCGTCGGCTGGGAGTCGCCCACGAGTTGCTGGTGGACGGCGCGGCCTGTGGGGTGATCGCCGGCGGCGTCGTCGACGCGGTGATCGTCGGCTGCGATCGGGTGGCCGCGAACGGCGACCTCGCCAACAAGGTCGGGACGTATGGCCTGGCGCTCGCGGCGCGCGCCGCCGGGATCCCGTTCGTAGTCGCGGGCCCCACCTCGACGATCGATCCGCGCTGTCCGACCGGAGCCCAGATCGAGCTCGAGGAGCGCTCCCCGGAGGAGGTCCGATCCGTGTCGAGTAGCGCCGGCGCCGTGCCGGTGACCGCGCCGGGGACGCCGTGCCGCAACCCGGCGTTCGATCTCACCCCCGCCTCGCTGATCACCGCGCTGGTGACCGAGCGCGGCGTGGCCAGCCCGGTGGCGGCCGAGTCGGTCAGCCGCCTGCTGCCGAGTCCCGCCCGCGCCTGAACTCGAGGTGCTCGACGATCCTGCGCGAGTCGCAGATCGCCTCGCCCTCGAGCACCAGCATCGGCACCCGCCGCTGGCCGGAGAGCGCCTGCACCTCCTCCCTGCCGGCCCGGCGCCGGGGAACCACCACCTCCGTGTACGGGATTCCCTCGCGCCGCAGTGCGCGGGCCACCTTGCCGCAGGGGCACAGCCAGTCGGTCGGGGTACCGCAGCGGTACAGGGTCGCCAACGGGCTCCGCTGCCTACTCGATGCTCGCGGCCGCGATCACAACCCACCCCGCCGTAGCGCCGTCCCCAGCACCCGCAGCGCCGCCCGCTGCCGGCTGCCGGGCGCCGCCAGACGGGCTCCCTCTCGCTCCCGGTACCAGGCGATCGTCTCCTCGAGGCAGTCCTCGTGCGGCG
>JAFAZB010000450.1 GCA_019240015.1 Solirubrobacterales bacterium | reverse complement strand
TGAGCAAGCGGCGCATCGAGACGCCCACCGAACGCCTGGCGTGGTTGATCGTCACCGCGACGATCCCGGTCGGGATCCTCGGGCTGGTGCTCGAGCACCCCGTGCGGGTGGCGCTGGCCAAGCCGCTCGCGGCGTCGATCTTCCTCGTCGTCAACGGCGCGATCCTGCTCGCCGCGGAGCGCTACCGGCGCCGCTCGGAGGTGCGGGAGCTGGCCCTGCGTGAGGGCGCGAAGGCCGACGGCGCCCGGCGGCTGGAGACGCTCGAGTACAAGGAGGCGGGCGTGATCGGCGTCGCCCAGAGCTCGGCGTTGATCGCCGGGATCAGCCGGGACGGCGTGTGCATGACCGCGGGCCTCGTGCGTGGCCTCGACAACAGCGATGCCGCGAGGTTCGCGTTCCTGCTCGCCACGCCGCCGATTCTGGCCGCGGGCGTCTACAAGGTCGGGGATCTCACCGGGCCGCTGGGCAACGGCGGGGTGCGCGGCGCCGCGTTCCTGGCCGCGGCGTTCGCGGCCGCGACGGCGATCGTGACCGTGCATTTCCTGACCCGGTACTTCAAGAGCCGGAACCTGACCCCGTTCGCGATCTACTGCCTGGTGTTCGGCGCCGCGATGGTGATCTACAACGCGTAGGGCGGCGCGCTAACCGAACCGCACCTTGCCGTTCGAGCGCGCCCGAGCCTGAGCCCGATCGACGAAGTCGAGCCGCTTGAGCGCAGCGCGAAACAGGCGCGTGACGAGACGCAGGCGTGCGTTCTCCGACCGCAGGTCGAGCAAGCCCTGCTTGGCGTCGAGGCCGAAGTCGACCGTCGCCGCCATGTCGTAGGCGCCCATCTGGGCCAGGTCCTGCTCGTCGGCGTCACGGTCCGTGGCGCGCTTGACGAGCTCCGCGTACGCGTCGTGGGCGCCTTCCACGAGCTCGGGATCGGCCTCGCCGGGGCGGTCGTAGACGAACTCGATCACCCCGGCCGGGTATGCCAGGTTCCCTTGGCGCTCGAGTACGCGGAACGGGCGCGTGCCCCTGGCCAGGATGTTCATGCGCCCGTCCTCCATGCGTTCGAGCACCCGGTCGATCGCGCACGCGCAGCCGATCTCACGCAGCCCCTCGTCGGAGAGCCACACGATTCCGAACTCGCGCTCCCCGGCCAGGCACTCGTTCATCATCGTCTTGTAGCGCTCCTCGAAGATGTGCAGCGGGATCAGCTCGCCCGGCAGCGCCACGAGCGCGAGCGGGAACAGGGGAAAGTCGCGCGAGAGCCGAGTCGGCACAGGCGCAGTCTATGAGCGGCGGCCGGCTCCGGCGTCGCCGTCTGCGAGCCGACGCCGACAGCCCCTACGGGCGGCGGGCGCCGAGCAGCAGGTTGTAGAAGATCGCCGGTGGCAGCAGCGGCTCGAGCACCGTCTCGTCCAGCCGCTGGAGCCACAGGTAGCCGTGAAAGGCGTACTGGCGCCAGATCACGGGGACGTCCTCGGGACCGGCGCTCGCCTCCAGCGCGCGGTTGAACCATCCGAACCAGTTCGCGGTCAGCTCCTCCCCGCGCACCGACACGTCGGTGAAGCCCGCGTTGCGGGCGTGTCCTGCCAGCTCGGCGGGCGCGAAGGCGTGGATGTCGACCAAGCGCTCGAGCCCGTGGTCGTGAGGATCGCCCGCGCCGTCTGGTTCCGGGGCGCGGGCCGGCGCCGCGCGCAGCAGCGTGCGCCACGCCGGCGCCAGCGCCGTGGCGGCGCGCTTGGGGATCGCGGCCAGCCGGTCCCCGACCCGGGAAGGCTCGCCGGCGAACGCGATTCTGCCGCCGGGTGCCAGCACCCGGTGCAGCTCCGCAAACGCGCGGCGCAGGTCGGGCAGGTGGTGGAGTACCGCGTGGCCCAGCACGAGATCGAAGCTGGCGTCGGGGAACGGCAGCGCTTCGGCGTCGGCCCGGGCGGCCTGCACCTCGAGCCCCAGTGCTCGAGCGTTGCCGGCCAGCGTCGCCACCATTCCCGGCGAGATGTCGGTGCAGGTCGCCTCGCGGATCACGCCCGAGCGGAGCAGGTT
>JAFAZB010000377.1 GCA_019240015.1 Solirubrobacterales bacterium | reverse complement strand
GAAGTCACGAGCACCGGCACGCCGCCCAGGCGCTTGCTCCAGCGCTCGCGTGCACGCTCGCCGGTGGCCGCGTCGACCAGGTCGGCCTTCGACAGCGCCAGGACCCGTGGCAGCCTGGCCAGTCTGGCGTCGTGTCGCTCCAGCTCGCGCTCGACCGTCGCGTAGTTCTGGTCAGGGTCCGACCCATCGAGCGGCCGTAGATCCAGCACGTGAACCAGCAGCCGAGTCCGCTCGACGTGTGCCAGGAACTCGTGACCCAGGCCCGCGCCGGCGCTGGCGCCCTCGATCAACCCTGGAATGTCGGCGATCACGAGCTGGCGGTGCTCGGACTCGAGCGTGCCCAGGACCGGCTCGAGCGTCGTGAACGGGTAGTCGGCAACCTTGGGATGCGCGCGGGTGATACGCGACAGCAGCGAGGACTTGCCGGCGTTCGGTAGTCCCACGAGCCCCACGTCGGCCAGCAGCCTGAGCCGCAGCTCGACCCACGTCTCCTCGCCCGGCACGCCGCGCTCGGCAAATCGCGGCGTTTGACGGGTGGGGCCCGCAAAGCGCTTGTTCCCGCGGCCACCGGATCCTCCGCGCACCAGCACCGCCCGCTGACCAGGCGCGAGAAGCTCGACGCGAGTCCCGTCGAGCTCGAGCGTCGCCTCGGTCCCGGGCGGCACTGGCAGCTCGAGCGTCTGCCCGTCGGCGCCGTGCCGGAGCGAGCCCTGGCCGTGGCCACCCCGCCCGGCTTTGAAGTGCGTCCGCCGGCGAAAGCGCGCCAGGTCTCGCAGCGAGTCGTCGCATACCAGCACCACGTCGCCGCCACGACCCCCGTCGCCCCCATCCGGACCGCCTCTGGGCACGTGAGCCTCGCGGCGGAAGCTGGTCGAGCCGTCGCCACCGCCGCCGGCTGTGACGTGGATTCGCGCTCGGTCGTGCATGCGATGATGCTGCCATGTCCGACCCCGTGTTCCTGATCACCGGCGCGTCCAGCGGGATCGGAGCGGCGACCGCTCGCGAGGCCGCCCACGCCGGCTATCGCTTGGTGCTTGCGGCGCGCTCGCTCGATCGCCTGGAGGCGCTCGCCGAACAGCTCGGAGGCGCGGACCGCGTCTTGGCCATCCGCTGCGATGTGACCGAGTGGTCAGACCAGGAGGCGATGGTCGCCGCCACCCAGAGTCGGTTCGGCCGCCTCGACGTGGCGTTCGCCAACGCCGGCTTCGGCGCCGCCAGGGGATTTCTGAAGGGGTCGGTCGAGCACTGGCGGTCGATGGTCCTCACCAACGTGTACGGCGCCGCGCTGACGATCCGCGCCACGCTCCCGGCGCTCCAGGAGAGCCGCGGCCACCTGTTGCTGACGAGCTCGGTGGCGGGGCGCCGCGCCCTGCCAGGCTCGCTCTATTCGGCTACCAAGTGGGCCGTCACCGCGATGGGCGAGGCAGCTCGCCAGGAGCTCAGCGACACCGGCGTACGCGTCACCTTGATCGAACCGGGGATGGTCGACACGCCCTTCTTCGACAGTCCGGTCAAGAACGCGCTGGCACCCGAGGACGTCGCCCGGGCGGTCATGTTCGCCGTCTCGCAGCCGAGCCACGTGGACGTCAACGAGATCCTGGTGCGACCGACGGCGCAAGGGAGCTGAGGCGGGGAGGCGACCCGCGCGCGGGGACCGCGGCGCTCAGGCCGCCCGGGCCAGCGCAGCGGTCAGATCGGCCACCACCAGCTGCGGCTGCTCGATCAGCTGTCGCCAGGTGTAGCGCAGCACGGTGAACCCGGCCGCCCGCAGCCGCAGCTCCCGTCGCCGGTCGCGCTCGATCCGTGCCGGCGTGGCGTGCCCCTGATGCCCGTCGAGCTCGACGATCAGGCGCTCCTCGCGCCACAGCGCGTCGACCGTCATGCCCTGGACGGTGGGGTTGACCTCGGGCAGCGGCAGGCCGGCGGTCTCGCACAACGCCAGAAAGCGCTCCTCGAGCTCGCTGCGGGTGAGCGCCAGCCGTGGCAAATGGCGCTCCATCGCGTCACGCAGCTTGCACGCACCCGGTCTTCCGCGCCCGAGCGAGTCATCGATCGCCCGCGCATCCAGCATCCGGTGATACTCGGCCTCGGCCAGCGCGCGCCGGAGCTGGGCGGGAGTGGCGCCGGTGGCGTAATCGCGCAACGCCACCGCGACCTCGGTGACGGGAAACCCCTTGTGCCAAGCGCGCTCCAGCTGCCGCCTGCCGTAGACCCGGACCCCGGATAGCGAGCTCCTCCGCCGCGGGGTGCTCACGTGGATCGTGGCCGGCCGAGCCGCGAGCAGTCCGAGCCACCACAAGGCGGTCGCGTGGCTGAGCATCGCGCCCTCCCCGGC
>JAFAZB010000305.1 GCA_019240015.1 Solirubrobacterales bacterium | reverse complement strand
GCCGTCGAGCAGGCGCTCGAGCTCGGGCAGCTCGATCGTCGCGAGGGTGTCGGGAAACGGCGCGGGCCCGCGCGTCGGCACGTCGGCGCTGACCTTCATCGCCTCGGCGCCGACCGTGAAGCCCAGCAGGCGTCGCGTCACGAACCCCCGGACGGGCCGCGGAACCGAGGCATCGATGTACGGCTCGAGCCGCTGGTGCTCGTGCAGGATCGCGAGCAGGTTGGCGTACAGCATCAGCTCGTCCCGGCGATCGCGGTCGGCTTCGCGGCTCGCTGCGTAGTAGTGGCGGTACGCGCCCCGCAGCAGCTCCTGACCGCCTCGGTCCGCCGGGCCGGGCCGCAGGCCGGAGACGAACTCCTCCAGGCGATCGGCTTCCCGGTCGCCGTGCGGGCGAGAGAGCGCGCAGAGAAAGCGGGCGGTCTGATGGCCGATGTCCTCGAGCACGGTTGCGTTGCCGCCGAAGATCTGGCCGGCCGCGCGGCATACCAGTCGCTCGACAGTCGCGCCGAGCAGGCCGGCCGTGGTCCCCGCGGCTACCGTCGGCAAGCCAACCCGAGGGCCGAGCTTCCCGCGGATCATCGCGAGCGCGGCGCCGGCTCCGATCAGCGGCCCCAGCAGCGCCCCCGCTTGCGGGGAGAACGACAGGTCCTCGCGGCGGATCGTGCGGCCCGCGGTCTTCGACCCCCACACTGCCCAGGTGTGAAAATTGGCGCCGCTGCCGGGGCCCGTGAGGCGCTCGAGCGCCAGCGACAGCTCCTGGTGGGCGAGTGTGATCCTCAGGTTGCAGATCACCGGATCGCTGTCGGCGACGGCCGCATCGATTTGCGTCCGCCACCACCGCTCATCCCCCCAGTGCCGAGCGCGCCCGGCGAACCAGGCCCGATCGGCCTCCGTCAGGCCAGCTGCAGCGCGACCCATCGCTCGATCAGCAACCGCGCCACGGACACCCGTGGCGGCAGCTGCAGGTCAGGGTTGCGATCCTGCGCCGCGGCCCGCACCGCTTCGAACGCGAACCAGCCCACCTCCTCGAGCTCGCCGTCGCGGGCGTGCGGCTCACCGCCGTCGGACTGTGCTTCGAAGCCGAGCATCAGCGAGGAGGGAAACGGCCACGGCTGCGAGGTGACGAACCTGGGGTCGTGGGCGAGGATGCCCGACTCCTCGTGCACCTCCCGGATGACGGCCTCCTCCGCCGACTCTCCGGGCGAGACGAAGCCGGCGAGCAGCGAGCCGCGCCCGGCCGGCCAGCCGACGCGGCGTCCCAGCAGCAGCCGCCGCTGATGCTCCACGGTCATGATCACGACCGGGTCGGTGCGGGGAAAGTGAACCGTCTCGCAGCGGGGGCAGCGGCGCGAGTAGCCCGCCTGCCCGATCGCCGTGGCCGCGCCGCAGTTCGCGCAGAAGCGGTGGCTGCGATGCCAGTTCAGGAGCGCCACCAGGTAGGCGGCGAGCCCGGCCTCGGAGTGAGGCAGCGCCGCGCCCGCTTCACGCAGCGCCAGTACCCGCCCGCCGTCGGTCATCGCGGCGCGCTCACTCGCCGGGAGCTCCTCGAGGTCGACCGCGAACAGCGCCGTGCCCCGTTCGAGCCCGAGCAGGATCGGCTCCGGGCCGGGCGGATCGGGAAGCCGTGCCCGGAGCAGCGCGGTGCCGGCGCGATCGCAGACCAGCACGCCGTCCCGCCCCGCCGCCACGGCGCGGGCGTCCGGATCCTCGCGCAGCTGCCCGATCCGGGCCGGATCCTCGCGCTCGCTGCTCGCGCGATCGAGCGCCATCCCGGTGAACGGCCACGCAGCTGGGAGCTGTACGGGGCTCGACATGGGCCCGGTAAGCCTACGGCGGCGGGGCGCGGGGGCCGAGCACGGGCCGGTGCTAGGTTGAGCTGCGTGGCGGCAATCGGCGTCTCTACCCCCCGTCGCGACTCCGAGCCCAAGGTCCGCGGCGCGACCCGATTCGCGGCCGATGCGCCGGTGCCGGGTCTGATGCACGCGCGCCTGGTGCTTGCGCACGAAGCGCACGCGCTGATCGCGGCGATCCGGACGGATGCGGCGCTGGCGCTCCCGGGAGTGGTCGCGGTCCTGACCGCGGCCGACCTGCCGCTCGTCGGCGACGGGCCGGGACGCCTGAACGAGCCGCTGGCGCGCGAGGAGGTCGTGTACGCAGGTCAGCCGGTGGCGCTGGTCGTCGCCGACAGCGAGGCCCTCGCCGAGGACGGCGCGGAGCTGGTGGAAGTGGAGCTCGAGCCGCTCGAGGCGGTGCTCGACCTGCAAGCCGCCGCGCGCCCCGGCACGCCTCGCGCGCGCGTGAGAACGCCGGGGCAGGGCGCCGGGTCTGAGCTCGGCGACGCGCACGCCTCGGTTTCGGCCGGCAGCGTCGGCGAGCGCGAGCAGCTGTCCGAGAACGTGCTCGGCACGGCCAGGCTCGAGCACGGCGATATCGATGCCGCGCTGGCCGCGAGCGAGCACGTCGTCGGCGCGACGTTCACTACCCCGTGGATGTACCAGGGGTACATCGAGCCCCAGACCGCGACCGCGCGGGTCGAGCCCGACGGGGAGCTGATCGTCGACACCGCGACGCAGGCGCCATTCGCGACTCGCGATGCGCTGGCGCGGCTGTTCGGCCTGCCGCTCGAGCGCGTGCGGGTGCGCGGCACGCCACTGGGCGGCGCGTTCGGCGGCAAGATGATGATCGTCGAGCCGTTGGTGGCCGCGGCCTCGTTGGCGGTGCGCCGCCCGGTGCGGCTGGTGATGACCCGTAGCGAGGACATCGCGGCGACCAATCCGGCGGGCGCCGAGCTACTGACGCTGGAGCTGGGCGCCGACGGCGCCGGTCAGCTGACCGGGATCCGCGCGCGCGTGCTGGTCGATCGCGGCGCCAACGACGACTTCGGCGTCGAGTCGATCGCGGCGATGCTCGCGGCCGGGCCGTACCGGTGGCGCGCGCACGAGCTGAGCGCGCTCGGGATCGCGACCAACCGGGTGACGTTTGGCGCCTACCGAGCGCCGACCGCGGCGCCGGCGGCGTTCGCGGTCGAGTCGCTGCTCGACGAGCTCGCCCGGCGTCTCGCCCTCGACCCGCTCGAGCTCCGGCTTGCCAACGTCGCGGTCGAGGGCGACCAGGCGCCGTCGGGTCAGCAGTTTCCGGTGTTCGGGGCGCGGCAGTGCCTGGAGCGAGTCAGAGACCACGCCCTGTGGGCAAAGCGCGAGCAGCTCCCAGACGGCGAGGGCATCGGCGTCGCGCTCGGATGGTGGCCCGGCGGCTACGAGCCGGCCGCCGCGGTCTGTCGCCTCGACGCCGACGGCCGCCTGACGGTGATCACCGGGGCGGCGGACATGACCGGCGTCGAGACGGGCTTTGCGGCGATCGCGGCCGAGGCCTTCGGGCTCGACCCCACGCGCGTGCGGGTCGTCAACGCGGACACCGGCAGCGCGCCGTACGCCGGGACCAGCGGCGGTAGCAAGGTCACCTACACCGTCGGTCGCGCGGTCGAGCGCGCCGCGATCGAGGCTCGCGAGCGGCTGCTGGCGGTCGCCGCCCAGGAGCTCGAGATCGCGCCCGAGGATCTCGAGCTCGTCGACGGCGCCGTGGCGCCCAAGGGGGTGCCGGCCAAGGCGCTGGCGCTCGAGGAGCTCGCGCCGAAGATCCTGAGCTTCGGGAGCCCCCACCCGCCGGTCGAAGGGCACGGACGAGTCTCCCAGCCCCAGGCTCCGCAGGCCGCCGCGCACGTCTCCCACGTGCGCGTCGACCCCGACACCGGCGGACTCACGGTGCTGGCGCACGTGATCGCGCAAGACGTGGGACGAGCGCTGAACCCCGCGCTGGTGAGGGGCCAGATGTCCGGCGGCACGACGCAAGGCCTCGGCTGGGCGCTGCTCGAAGAGCTCGCTTACGACGGCTTCGGCCAGCTGACCACGGGCACGCTGGTCGACTACGCGCTCCCGACCGCGACGATCACCCCGCCGATCGAGACCGAGATCGTCGAAGTCCCCGCCCCCGAAGGGCCGTACGGCGCCAAAGGCGTCGGCGAGGCCCCCGTGGCGGGCGTTCCCGGCGCCGTCGCGAACGCGGTCGCGGCGGCGACCGGCGGCGTGCGCGTCCGCCGGCTTCCGATGACGCCCGAGCGGGTGTGGCGGGCGCTGAACGGCGACGCTGGTTAGCGCCGAGCCGCCAGGCTCGACAAGACCGCGCCGGGGTTCAGGAGGTTGTCCGGATCGAGCGCACGCTTGATCGAGCGCATCGCCGCCACCTGCTCGGCCCCGCGGGCCCGCTCGAGCCAGGCCGCCTTGGCGACCCCCACGCCGTGCTCGGCGCTGATCGTCCCGCCGCAGCGCAGCGTCAGCTCGAGCACGGCATCGTCGACCCGAGCGTCGTCGGCGGCGGCCCCCAGCACGTTGACGTGGACGTTGCCGTCGCCGAGGTGGCCGAACAGGATCGCCCGCTCGCCGCCGGCGCTTGACACCGCCTCTGGTACCTGGCCGAGGAACCGGTCGAGCTGGTCGAGCGGGATCCCGACGTCGAGCTTGTGTGGGACGCCGGCCGCGTTGATCGCATCGGTGTGTCCTTCGCGCAGCGCGCACAGGCGCTCGCGACCGGTGCCGTCGTCGGCGAGGAGCGCGTCGTCGATGCCCGCCTGCGCAAGCGCCTGCGCGAGCTCGTCCGTCGGATCGGAGCGCGCAGCGCATTCGGCCAGCACGTAGAACGGAGCCCGGGTGCGAAGCGGCGACGCGCGTCGCTGGTGCTCGAGCACCAGCTGAAGGCCATCGTCGAGGAAGAAGTCACAGCTCTCGAGCGACGGCGCGTGGGCGCGCAGCGAGGCGAGCAGCTCGGCGGCCTGGCTCGCAGACTCGAGCGCTACCAGCGCCGCGACCCGCGAGCCCAGCAGCGGCGCGAGCTTCCAGCGCACCCGGGTGATGATCCCGAGCGTTCCCTCCGAGCCGATCATGAGCGCGGGCAGGTCGTAACCGGCGTTGTCCTTGACGAGGCCGGTGAGCCTCGAGACGATCGAGCCGTCGGCCAGCACCGCCTCGAGCCCGGCGACGTGGGCGCGCGCGGTGCCGTGGCGCAGGGCCCGCGCTCCCCCCGCGTCGCATGCCACCACGCCGCCGACCGTGCACGAGTCGCGCGCGGCGAAGTCGAGCGCCGCGTCCTGGCCGGCGCCGTGCGCGGCAGCCTGGAGCGCCGCGAGCGTGGCGCCCGCACCGACCGTCACCTGCCCGACCGCGCTATCGACCTCGCCGAGCTCGGTGAGACGCTCGAGCGTCAGCACGATCTCGCCGTCGCGGGGGACGCCGGCCCCCACCAGGCCGGTGTTTCCCCCTTGCGGAACCACCGCCGCCCGGTGCTCGGCGCAGACGGCCATCACCCCTGCCACCTCGGCCGTGTCCGCGGGACGGACCACCACCCGGGCCGCTCCCCCGTAGCGGCCGGTGTAGTCCCGCTCGTAGGGGGCCTTGCGCTCTGGATCGCTCAGCACGTGCCGGTCGCCGACGAGCGCCGCGAGGGCTTGTCGCAGGTCCATGGCGGGTAAGCGATACCCGCAGGGAGATAGCGGGGAACAGGAGCAGCGCCATCGCTTCCGAGCACGAAACGATCGTCACGATGGAGGCCACGCCGGTGAAGTTCGGCACCGGGGCCTCCCACGACGCCGGCTGGGAGTGCAGGCGCCTGGGGGTCAAGCGCGCGATGCTGGTGACCGATCCGGGGGTCGCGGCGCTCGGACATCCGGAGCGCATCAAGCGGCTGATCGAGGCCGACGGCATCGAGGTGGTGCTCTACGACCGCGCCCGCGTCGAGCCGACGATCGAGTCCTTCCAGGACGCGGCGGACTTCGCCCTCGAGCACGAGGTCGACGGCTTCGTGTCGGTCGGGGGCGGCTCGAGCATGGACACGGCCAAGGTCGCCAACCTGATCTGCACCCACCCCGCCCCGGTGATGGACTACGTCAACCCGCCGGTCGGCGAGGGCAAGCGGCCGCCCTCGCCGCTGAAGCCCCATCTCGCGATTCCCACGACCTCGGGGACCGGCTCCGAAGCGACCACGGTCGCCGTGCTCGACATCCCCGAGCTCAGCGTCAAGACAGGGATCTCGCACCGCTACCTGCGCCCTTCGCAGGCGATCGTCGACCCCGACCTGACGCGCACGCTGGGGCCGGAGGTGACCTCGTCGAGCGGACTCGACGTCGTCTGCCACGCGGCCGAGTCGTTTCTGTCAAAGCCGTTCGACGCCCGGCCGCGACCGGCCTCGCCCGACGACAGACCGCCCTACCAGGGCTCTAACCCGATCGCCGACGTCTGGTCGGCGAAGGCGCTCGAATACGGGGGTCGTTACCTGCGCCGCGCGGTCGCCGACGGCGACGATGTCGAGGCGCGTGGCTACATGATGCTCGCCGCGACGATGGCCGGCGTCGGCTTTGGCTCGGCGGGCGTGCACATCCCGCACTCATGCGCGTATCCGATCGCTGCGGTCAAGCACGACTACCAACCCGCCGGCTATCCCGGCGATCACCCGTTCGTACCCCACGGTCATTCGGTGATCGTCACCGCGCCGGCCGCCTTTCGCTTCACCTACGACGCGATGCCAGACCGCCACCATCGGGTAGCCGAGCTGCTCGCCGGCGAGCCGATCGGCAATCCGGGCCCCGACACGCTGCCCGACCTGCTCCGCCGGCTGATGAAGGACGTCGACGCCCCGCGCGGCGTGGCGACGTTCGGCTACACCGAGGACGACATCCCCGCGCTCGTCGACGGCGCGCTCAAGCAACAGCGGCTGCTCGCCGGCTCGCCGAAGGAAGTGGGCGAAGAGGACCTGCGCCACATCATCACCGCGTCGATGAGGAACTGGTAGCTGGAGGCTCGAGCCGGAGGTGCTCGACGCAGTCGTGTGCCGCCTACATGCTGGCTGCACTCGCTCCCGAGCGCCTGAGCGCGATCGTCGCGATCGCTCTCCCCTACCAACCCCGCGGCATCTACAGGCGTATCGTGCTCGACGGCGTCGGGCACTTCCCGCACCGCGAAGCAGCCGATGACGTCTCACGCGCGATCCAATCCCACCTCGGAGGCTGACCGTCGCCGCCCCTGTGAAGCCACGCGCGGGGACGTCGCGTCTCGCCCGCGAGTCTCACTGGCACTGCAGGCGCGGTCCGGCCCAGTCGGCGGCATCGCCCCAGATCCAGTCGCGGGTCGCGTCGACCTCGAGGCGCAGCTCGTTAACCCCGGTCATCGGGAGGTCGATATGAGCGGTCGGCATGCTCCAGTCCATGAAGCGGCTGAACAGGACGCGGCCATCGGCCAGAACGCTCACCTGCGCGGTCCCCTGCACCAAGACCTTCGACATCGGGACGCTCGCGTCCAAGCCGACGTCGGTGGTGAAGCTGCTGCAGCGGCCGCCGAGGTAGTAGTCCACGACTGACCAAGCGTTGACGCCCAGGCCGTGGGCGTAGCGGACGCCGTTGAGCTTCAACGGCGTGTCATTGGCGCTGTGGTTGAGGCGCGGCCGTGAGGACAGGCCCTTGGTCGGGGTCATCGAGCCGTACGCCCATGGAATCGTGGTTAGGTCGACGGACCCATGTGGCGGCGCGGGCGGGACGTCGAGCGTCGCCGGTGCGCCGGCGCTTCCTGGGCGCGCGCCGGCGCTGAAGCTGACGGCCGGGTGCAGAGTCACCCAGCTACCGATCGCGCTTGGGGGCTGTACGTCCCACGTGACCGTCACGGAGGCGCCGGGAGCGAGCCTGCCG
>JAFAZB010000263.1 GCA_019240015.1 Solirubrobacterales bacterium | reverse complement strand
CCCAGCGTCGGGAGGCGCTTTGGACCGAAGATCAGCAGCACGATCAGGAGCACCACAAGGAGATCGACGGTGGGATTGCGGAACATGCCTGAGACCTCCGGTTAGGGAAATTCCAAGGGTAGCGGGCGCCGTCCGACCGAGATGCGAAAACTCCTCAAGCTCTGGTCCGAGCGAGCCGATAAGTGCCTCGTCCAGGAGACACCGATGAACAAGAATCCCAACCAGCACTCGATCCGCCGCATCGTCCTGCCGAGCGGCAAGTGCATCGAGGTGGTCCGTTTCCACGAGACCGAGACCACCCGGCGCGGACTCCACGTGTGCCCCATCTGTGAAGCGGAGTTGGTTCAGCCGGTCGCCTGGTCCGAGGCCCCCGACGATCGCTGGGAGCTGACGCTGCACTGCCCCAACTGCGACTGGATGGCGGCTGGGGTGTTCGACCAGGAGCAGGTAAACGAGCTCGAAGAAAAGCTCGACGAGGGGCTGGCCGAGGTGCTCCGGGACCTGCGCCGCCTGACCGAGGCGAACATGGCCGATGAGATCGACCGGTTCGCCGAGGCGTTGTCCTCGGATCAGATCCTGCCCGAAGACTTCTAGGTCTCCGAGCGTCCCCGGCCGCACTCCCGGCGACGCGGGCGAGCCGAGCTAGGCGTAGCGCTCGACGACGCCGTCCGCGACCAACTCCAGCGCGGCCCGCTGGCGGGAGGGGAGCGGCGGGAGCTCCGCCTTGGCGCGAGCCACGAGCTCCAGCGCTCGTTGCTTGGCCGTGACCAACGCGCCCGTCGCGGCGATCCGCTCACAGGCCGCGCGCGCGTCCTCGGGGTTACTCAGCCGGCGCAGATCGAGCCGGGCGAGCTCCGGATCTCGAGCCCGGGCGATGATCAGGGGCAGCGTCACCGTCCCATCCAGCAAGTCCGCTCCCTGCGGCTTGCCGGTGCGCTCGGCGGGCCCGGAGACATCGAGCACGTCGTCGAGGATCTGAAACGCGACCCCGATCTGCTCGCCGAAGGCCCCCAGCGCCGCCGCCGGGCCGGCGGCCTCGGTCGATCCGAGCTCGCACGCCGCTCGGAAGAGAACCGCGGTCTTCAACCTGCAGCGGTCGAGGTAGCGCTCTGGTGCAACCTCGACGTTCCACGCGTCGCCGCGCTGCATCAGCTCTCCGCGTGCCAGCTCGGCGCTGGCCCGAGCCAAGATCCGGACCGCCGCGCGCGACTCCCCGGCAGCCAGCTCTGCGAACGCGCGTGAGAACAACAGGTCGCCGGTGGCCGTCGCGAGCAGCCGCCCGCCGCTCGCCACGACGGTCGGCCGCCCGCGCCGCAGCGAGGCCCCGTCCAGCACGTCGTCGTGGACCAGCGTCGCCCCATGCACCAGCTCGACCGCCACCGCCGCGCGCACCAGGCCTTCGCGCTCGGGCGGGGGCACGCCCGCCGAGAGGAACACGAGCAGCGGCCGCAGCCGCTTGCCCCCCGCCGAGATCGTCTCCCCGGCAAAGGACTCGAGCACCGGTCCGTGCCCGCTCGCCAGCTCGGCCATCCGCTCTTCGACGCGGTCCATCAGCCTTGCCACCCCGGCCCCCCCGGCGTCGATCACGGCGCGAACGGCGCTCATCGAACCGAGCCCTCCTTCTCCCCCACGTGCAGCGCGATGATCCCGCCGGCCGTCAGCAGATAGCGGATCTTGCGCAAGCCGCAGCGGTGCATGGTGGCCGCGAGCTCGTCTACGCCCGGGAAGCGCCTGACCGAGCTGGGGAGGTAGCTGTATGCCTGGGCGTCGCCTGCGAGACGGCCCAGGGTAGGCACCAGGCGGTCGAACCACAGGCCGTAGAAAGTGGACAGCGGCGCCCGCTGAGGCGTGGTGATCTCGAGTACCACCACCCGTCCACCCGGGCTCACGACCCGCACCATCTCCCGCAGGCCCTGCTCGAGGTCGGCGAAGTTGCGCGCGCCAAAGCCGACCGTGGCAGCCGCGAACTCGCCGTCGTCGTAGGGCAGCGCGAGCGCGTTGGCGACCTGGAAGCGGAGCGTGACGGCCCGCGCGCGTGCCGCGGCGTGCTGGGCCTTGACCCGGGCCAGATCCAGCATCCGAGCGGAGAAGTCCACGCCGATCACCTCACCCCCCGGCGAGACGCGAGCGGCCAGCTCGAGCGCCAGATCCCCGGTCCCGGTGGCGACGTCGAGCGCCCGATCGCCGGCGCGCAGCGCCGCCAGCTCGGCTGCGCGCCGACGCCACCGGTGGTGCATCCCGGCGGTCATCACCGTGTTCATGCGGTCATACAGGCTCGCGATGCGGTCGAACATCGCTCTGACCTGCCCCTCCTCGAGCGTTCCCGGCGGCGACCCTGGGCCGCTTTGGGCGCTACCCGATGCTGATGGCGCGCTCGCCGTCATGGCAGCGAGAACGTTGCCCTACTGGAGCTCTGAGAGGAAGTTGACCAGGTTCTGGAACTTCTGCGGGTACTGCTGGGCAAGCCCCTTGAAGGACGGCATCGGCGGGGTCGGGTTGCGCAGCGTGGAGGCGATCGCGGCGGCCGAGCGGATCGAGCCGATGTGCGTCAACGGCGGGCCAGGACCGTTGTTGCCGTTGTCGCCGATCGTGTGGCACGCCAAGCATCCCGACTGCCCCACGACCAGCTTGCCGGCGTTGAACGTCGCCACCTGTTCGGCGGTGAAGCTCGATGGAGGCTTCATATCGACCGAGTTCGGGGAGCCGGTGTTGGCGCCGCTGTATGTCAGGAAGGCAATCGCGAAGATCGTGGCCAGACCGGCCGCCAGCGCGATCGGTCGCCGCTCGATCCGCCGCTCCGGGCTGCGGTCGTAGAACGGCAGCAGGAACAGCAGGATCATGCAGATGGTGGGCACCCCGATCGTCGCCATCGGCGTGAACATCGGGACGTTCTTCATCACCCGCAGGACTTCGAACAGGAAGAAGAAGTACCAGTCCGGGCGCGGCACGTAGGTGGTCGTGGTGGGATCGGCCTTCGGGCCGAGCTCAGCGCCGAACATCAGCGCGAGGTAGATGATCACGCCGATCGTGATCGCCGCCATCACGGCGTCCTTGGCGACCGCATAGGGGAAGAACGGTTTGCCCTCGTTCTTCAGGATCGAGTACTCGCGGAGGTACGCCTCCTTCTCGGCCTGGTTCACGAAGCGCTCCCCCCGCTCACACTTCGGACTGGTCGGACTCGGGCTCCGCGTTGACCTTCAGCCACGGCGGGGCAGAGATCCCGAGCTTCGTGACCAGGTACAGATGAGCCCCGATCAGCGCGACGATCGCGCCAGGGATCAGCAGCATGTGGATCGCGTAGAAGCGCGACAAGGTGGTTGCGCCGAACTCCGGACCGGCGCGCAGGAAATCCGCCAGGTAGGGGCCGATCAGCGGGCCGCCGGCGTTGATGTTGACTCCCACGATCGTCGCCCAATAGGAGCGCTGGTCGAACGGCAGCAGGTAGCCGGTGAAGCCCATCGCCAGCGTCAGGATCAGGAGCGTGACACCGATGATCCAAGTGAGCTCGCGCGGATACTTGTAAGCGCCGAAAAAGAACACCCGCGCCATGTGCAGGAAGATCAGGATGATCATCACCGAGGCGCCCCACTTGTGCATCGCGCGCACGAACTGGCCCAGGAACGCGTCGTCGGTGATGTAGCGCACCGACTCATACGCCCCGCCGCTGGCATCCGGGCGGTAGTACATCGCCAGGAAGACCCCGGTCACCGCCTGGGAGAGAAACGCGAACATCGTCGCCGAGCCGAGCGTGTAGAACCAGTTGATCCCCCGCGGAACCTTGCGGAACAGCAGCCAGCGGAGCGCCGGCGAGAGCGAGGTCCGTTCGTCGATCCAGTCGACGACGGTGATGCCCGCCTCGACGGGGGAGACCGGTCCGGCGCCGTTGCGCTCCTCGCCCGGACGCTTGGGCTTGGGCTGGAGGATCTTGGGAAGCGGAGGGGCTGGCAGGCGGGGCATCGGTTACTGCTTCGGGAGCACGGAGGTCGAGAAGCGCTTCGGGTATAGGTACTGGCCGATCCCATCGAGCGGCTCGCCCGGGTCGCGCGGCGAGAAGCGTCGCAGCTCGTTGTTGACGGAGTAGCGCGGACCGAGCTCGACGAGGCCGGTGGTGCTGTTCAGACGGGTGTAGAACCGGTCCAGCGGGCGCACCGGGGGGCCGCCCGCGACCAAGCCGCGAAAGTCGTATACGCCCCCGTGGCAGGGACAGATGAAGCGCGCCGCGGCCCCCACGAATCGCACCGGACAGCCCAGGTGCATGCAGCGCGAGGACAGGGCGATGAAGTGGTTGTACTGATCCTGGGGCTCGGTATCGATCGACGGATCGCGGGCGCGCACGTAGGCGATCGACTTCCCCGCCTCACCGATGCCCTGCACGAGCGTGATCACGCGGGTGACATAGGTGTCCTTGGTGAAGTCCGTGGGGCTGCCGATCGGCTGCCACTGGAACGGCTCGCGGCTGAACAGCGGGCCGAGCGCGAAGCCGAGCACCGGCAGCGTGAAAGCGGCCGCGGTGATGCCCCCAGCGCCGTGCGTGACCGCCGTCATGAACCGCCGGCGCGTGACGGTCTCGCCCTCAAACGCGCCCGGCATGTTCCTGTCAAGCGTGTATTTGGACTTTCCTTCTCGATGTCGATCTGGCACGGACGCCTCGCCTGAAGGGCGATCACATTGAACGCTCAGGGGAGCCTATCGTCAACATCGAGGCGCCCGTCACTAGCGCCCCAGCCGACCGACAGCGCCCCGGCCTTCCAGGCGGCCCGCGCCAGCT
>JAFAZB010000200.1 GCA_019240015.1 Solirubrobacterales bacterium | reverse complement strand
TGGAGGTTCTCCTCGGTGATGTCGGGCTCGCGCCCGTCGAATACCTCGGCGAGCGTCGAATCGTAGGCGGACATGGCGTCGGCGATCGGGAGCTCGCGGGCTTCCACGCCGAGGTTCGAGGCCAGCTGGCGCGCGTCGGCCTGGGTCTCGGGCGAGGAGTAGGGCGAGGGCATCACGACTAGCGACACCCGCTCGGGTCCCAGCGCGTCGACCGCGATCACCGCGACCAGCGCCGAGTCGATCCCGCCCGACAGGCCCATCACCACGTGCGCGAAGCCGTTCTTCTCGACGTAGTCGCGCAAGCCCAGCACAAGCGCGCCGTAGACCTCGTCGGAGCGGTCCAGCGGCTCGGCCACCGGCCCCCCCAGCCCGCTGGCCTGGGGCGAGACGTCGGGCAGCTCCAGCCTGGCGATCACCGCGACCTGAGGATGGGACCGGCGGCTCATCGGGCGGTGGCGGGTGTCACGCAGCCTGACCCCTCTGGCGCCGTCGGGATCGATCGTCGCGACGATCATCTGCTCGGCGAACTGAGCCCCTCGGGCCACAACCGTGCCGTCGTGGTCGATCACCAGCGAGTGGCCGTCGAACACGAGCTCGTCCTGGCCGCCGACCATGTTGCAGAAGGCGACCGCGGAAATGTTGTCCCTGGCCCGCTGCACCAGCATCCGCTCGCGCTCGGCGCCCTTGCCGACGTGGTAGGGCGATGCGGAGAGGTTGACAATCAGCGTGGCGCCCGCAAGCGCCTCGTCGGAGGCCGGTGGCCCCGGTTCCCAGATGTCCTCGCAGACCGTCAGCCCGACGATCACCTCGCCGAGCTCGATCACGACCCCGCCTGACCCGGACTGGAAGTAGCGCTGCTCGTCGAACACGCCGTAGTTGGGGAGAAAAATCTTCCTGTAGATCGCCTTCACGGATCCCTCGGCGAGCACCGCACAGGCGTTGTAGACGTCGTCGGCGCGTTCGGGATAGCCCACCAGCGCGACCACGTCCTGCGCCCGGGACGCGACCCGCTCGAGCGAGGCGCGCGCGTCCGACAGGAAGTGCTCCTTGAGCAGCAGGTCCTCGGGTGGGTATCCCGTGAGCGCCAGCTCGGGGAACAGCACCAGTTGCGCCCCCGCCTGCCGCGCAGCGTCGATCCCTTCGCCGAGCTTGCGCTCGTTGCCGGGGATGTCGCCGACCGTCGGATCGATCTGGCAGAGGGCGATCTGGAGGGGCATGGCCATGCATCCATTATGGAGCGGCCGTCAGCCGTCCGGCGGTCAGCGGACGGGGGGATGTCAGCGGCCCGGGGCGCCGTGGCCGAGCCAGGCGGACGCGAAGCTGCCCAGCAACGGATCGTTGGCGGCGCTCACGTGCACGATCCGGGTCCAGGCCAGCCCCAGCACGCCATCGACCCCGGAGCGGCGAGCGAGGATCACCGCTTGGCCGGCGGCTGCCAGCGCCGGGGTGAACGGCGCCGCGACGGTGCGCGCCAGCGCCAGCAGCCCCGGCGGAGGCGCATCGGTCCCGTACATGAACACCACGTCGCCGACCTCCAGCGCCTGGAGCAGCTGATCGTCCGAGAGCTCCGAGCGGTCGCGCAGTACGGGCTCCGGGACGTGGGCGCCGCTGGTCGGCGGGTTCGAGTCGTACCCGGGCCGTAGCTCGCCTGGGCGCAGGTGGGCATGACCGAGGTCCCGGAACTGATCGCCCAGCCCACCGCCCCCTGCCGATACCCCGGGCTGGTCACGTCCCGCCAGCAGCCCCCCGGACATGACCGCGATTACGCCGATCGACAGGGCCAGCGAGACCACCACGATCGCGACGCGTTCGAGCAGCCGGATGACGCGGGCACGGTCCATCTGATCGGCCAGCCGCGCGGCGCGCGTCTCACTCCGGCGTCCGCACCGGGCGAGCGCTGGCCAAGCTGGGAGTGGAGCCCGGTCCCTGCCCGGCCGCGGCGACGAGTTCCTCGATCGAGGCTCGCAGCTCGTCGGCCAACCGCTCGAGGTCGTCGAGCGCGTCATAGTCCGCGTTGAGCCCGAAGTTGAGCTGGCCGTTGTAGCTCATGATCGCGATTCCCAGGGCGGTGTTCTCGGCCAGGGGGACCATCGGGTAGGGCGCTTCGAGCTGACGCCCCAGCACGTACAGCGGGAACTGCGGCCCCGGAACGTTGGTCACGACCAGATTGAACAGGCGCTGGCGAGCCTGAAGGCGGGCGGCCTGCGCGATGATCGTCGGCGGGGCGAAACCGGACAGCTCGGTCAGCACCTGTGCGCCGACGGCCTGGCCGGAGTCCTTGATCCCCTCCATCTCGCGCCTGATCGTCGACAGCCGCTCAGCCGGATCGATGATCCCGACCGGCAGTGGAGCCCACATCGCCGCCACGCGGTTGCCGAGCGCGCCGCGCTCGACGTCCGCGCGCACCGACACGGGAACCATCGCCCGCAGCAGCAGCTCCTCGGTGTCGTGGCCATGCAGGCGCATGTAGCGCCCCAGCGCCCCGGCCACGGCGGCCAGTACGACGTCGTTGACGGTCCCGCCGAGCGAGTCCTTGACCGCCTTGAACTCGCTCAACTGCCCCTTCACCCAGGTGAAGCGGCGATGCGGGCCAATCCGGACGTTGAACGGGCTGGGCGGGGCCGCGCGCAAGCCGGCCCAGGCCATCGCGCCTACGCCCACGAGCCCCTCACCCAGCCGCGCACCGAGCTGACGGGGACCGCGTAGCGCCGCCCTGACGCCGCGGACGAGCTCCCCAGGAACCGTGGCGCGCTCGAGCATCGCGTCCGCCAGCAGCTGGGCGGAGCTGGGCAGCGGGCGCGGGACCCAATCCTGCTCGGGCGGGGCGACGGGCAATGGGTCCGGCGAGGAGTCGAACAGCACGGTCGCGATGTCGACCCCCGAGATGCCGTCGACGAGCGCGTGGTGGGTCTTGGACAGCACCGCGAAGCGGTCGTCGGCGAGCCCCTCGACGAGCCACAGCTCCCACAGCGGCCGCCCTCGGTCGAGCGCCTGCGAGAACACCCGCCCGGCGAGCAGCTTCAGCTCATCCTCGCCGCCGGGACGGGGGAGCGCGGTGTGCCGCACGTGGTAGGTGATGTTGAAGTGCGGGTCGTCCACCCACACCGGCCGGCCCTGGTTTAACGGCACGAATGCCAGCCGCTGCCGGTAGCGCGGCACCAGGTGCAGGCGGCACAGGATCTCCTCGACGAGCTCGTCGTAGGACGGCGGCGATCCCTCGAACACCATGCAGCCGGCCACGTGCATGTGCGCCGCATCCCGCTCCAGGTGCAGGAAGGAGCTGTCTAGGCCGGTCAGCCGGTCGGGGTTCGCCACCCGCCGGATTCTTGCAGGGTTCCGAGCCGCCGGGCCGTCGATGGCGGGCGCCGCCGCGGTGCCCTAGCCGTGGCCTGCACCGCCGCGGTGCCCGCGCGCGCGGCCCCGCCGCCGCGAACCGCGCGCGTTGCGCGCGCGGCCCCGCCGCCGCGAACTTTGGCGCGCGCGGCCCCGACGCCGCGAACTTTGCGCGCGCGGCCCCGACGCCGCGAACTTTGCGCG
>JAFAZB010000182.1 GCA_019240015.1 Solirubrobacterales bacterium | reverse complement strand
GCGCAACGCGTGCTGATCGAGCACGTCGAGCACGTGCCGGTCGACATCGGCGGCGAACTTGCGGGCAAACAGCTTCGCCCGCCCGGGACCGCCGGCGTCCGACTCCTTGCCGGCCGTGTTGATCAACGCTTCCGCGTCTTCGCTCACCAACAGCTTGGGGTGTCTGGCATCGGACCCCGACCAGTCCATGTACCACAGGTGCTCATTGATGATCCGATCCGGAGATAGAGAGTTCAGCAACACGGTTGGAATGAACATCTCATCGGGAATCCAAGCGTGCCGGTAGAACCGGACCACGTCGGGCCGACGCTCCACCAGCTCCAGCACGGCGTCGACCGCTGATCGCGCCAGCATGCAGTACAGCGAGCCGCCGAAGGGCGTCAAGCCGTGTGGGAATCGGCGCGGCAGCGGGACGAACAATCGCCGGCCGCGCACGGGCTGATGCCAGTAGCGGATCCTGTAAGCCCCGCCATCGCGGTCCCACAAGGGCGTTGGCACGGGCCACGTCGCCACGAACGACAGATCTGGGTGCTGCCTGGAGAATCCCTGGATCCGTTCGACCGCGACCAGCGGATAGTCCTGGCCACTGAGGATCGCTACGTGGTCGGCCGCGAGGCGCCGGACGGCCCGCAGACCGCCGAGCGCCGCGGCCACGATCCCCCAGCTGCCCCAGCCGGAGCGGACCCGCGGTAACAGCTCAAAGGACTTCTCACGCTCCGCGGCTCGCAGCAGGGGCTCGTATGTGGCGGCGCTGGCACGAGCGTCGACGTGCACGAACACGGGGGAGGGCGACAGCCTTCTGATCAGTCGCAGCACCTGCCCCGGCTGCCGGTGCGCCAGCACGATGAACGCGCAGGCCGAGCGGTGCGGAGCCTCGGGCACGCGGATCTACCGATTCAGGGTGGCCACGAACACGTGATCCGTGGAATACCGCCTCGACCGCCACACGTAACCACGAGACATCAGCAGATCCTTGATCGTGGCGGCGTCACGCTCGGAGTCGGGGAGAAAGTCGTGGATCTCCCCGACTATCACGGCAGCCCGTGGTTCGGCGAAGGCATCGGCCCGCAGTAGCTCGAGCTCTGCGCCCTCCACATCGAGCTTGATGAGATCGACCTGCTCGAGCGCAAGCGCCCGAAAGATCGTCTCGAGCGTTACCCCTTGTACGGTGATCCTGGCGCGGGCTTCGTCTCCCCAGTCCGCACGCAGCGAGGATGCCCAGGTTCGTTTGGCCTCGAACAGCGTCACCGGGCCGTCGCCGGCCGCGGCCGCCGCACGGGTGAGGTGCACGTCGGGGAGGTGCCCGACGTTGCGCTCGAGCTTCCGGAACGTCGCCGGATGGGGCTCGTACCCGAAGATCGAGGCGTCCGGATACTTCAGCTTGAAGTAGATGATCGAAGCCCCGATGTGGCTCCCCAAGTCCAAGATCGTTCTTGGACGGAAGTCCTCCGCGAGCTCGTACTGCTCCTCGCACAGGACGTCGGCGAGCACGAACAACTCCGAGCTGTCGTTGATCGCGAACGTGAACGTGTGTCCAAGCTTGCGCAGCCGGACGTAGAGCCAGCGGTGCCGCAGGCTCGGCAAGCGCTGCCACAGAGCGATCGCGAAAGGGAGCACGATCAGGCGCAGCCGGTCCCGCCTCGTAGGTGCAAGCGAAACGAGGCTCGAGGCCAGCTCTCGTCTGATCGTGAGGTGACGCCACAGACGTTTCACGATCGCTCGGAGCTGCTCTCTCGCGCGACCTGGACCAACACGTCGAGCATCCGGTTGCAGTTGCGATCGGCCGCGTAGTGAGATACGACGCGTGCCCGGGCGGCCTGGCCCAGGGCCAGCCGAAGGTCGGCGTCCGCGATCATCCGCTCGATCGCGCGGCGCAGTGCGGCGAGGTCCCCTGGAGCTACGAGCAGACCGGTCCCCTCGCTCACCATCTCGCCGATTGCCCCGATGGTGGTGCTGACCACGGGCAATCCAGCAGCCATGCCCTCCAAAAGCGCGAACGGAGATGCGTCGCCGCGGGTCGGGAAGACGAACGCGTCGGCCCGCGAGTAGAGCTCCGCGAGCCTCGCGCTCCGGGGGAGGACGTCGCGATGAACGCGTACCCGATCGGAGTCGGGCACCGAAGAGTAGGTCACGACGTCCAGCTCCCAACCGCTCAGCCCGTTCAGGACGGCGAGCAGATCCGCGCCCCCCTTGCCCTCGAAGTCCGAGCCGATGAACAGCAGCCTCACTGGCGCGCGATGGGCGGAGCGGTCGGTGGCCGGCGGCAGATCGACCCCGGCCGGGATCGTGACGACCCGTTGCGGATCGAGCCCGTAGTCGCGTTCCAGCGATGCTCTCACCCAGTCGCTCCACGCGATCACGGCTCGTGCCGCGTTGAAGGTGCGTCGCACGACCCGGCGTTTGGCGCCCTCGATCGCGCGGTTGTCACGCGAATGGCCCCGCGCCTCTCCGACTGCGTCCCAGTTGATCGGCGTAGCGTCCACGGACAGCACGGTGGGAACGCGGCGCATCAGCCCGGTCGAGAACAGCGCGGCCGTCTGGGTATGGATCAGCATCGCATCCAACCCGTCTAACAGCGGCGCGAGGGCCCGGCGGGCGCGCAAGCTCGCCCGGATCGACCAGTTGCTGCGGATCGGCGGAAGTCTCTCCCACCCGCCCTCGGGGGGAAAGGGCAGAAGCACCCATTGCGCGTTCAGGTCTTGGCGCCGGGCGGCAACGCCCCGAAGCGTCTCGAGGAACGTCACGTGCCCCGCCGTGTATTCCCCAGCGACGGCTAGGTCGATCACGACGTCGAAGGGTATTGCCGCGGATGGGCCGCGGCGTCGGATCCGGCCTGGAGGGGCAGTCCGGCGATCAAGATCGCGCACTCGAGACCCCCCTCCTTGGGGTCAGTGCATCGAGTGCTCACGATCGAGTTTCCCAATGCCCACACCTGGTCTGACCCCGGGGGGGTGTGGGATGTTTTGTCGATCCGCCCGGGCGGCGCGCCCGCCCGCGCCCCGCGCCCGGGCGGCGCCCCCGCCCGCGCCCGGCCCCGCCCGCGCTGCCTACGCGAGCCTTCGCGCCAGCGCCGCCAGGCGCTCGTCCCACTGCCCGCCGACCTCGGCCATCCACGAGACCGCGTCCGACAGCGGCGCGGGGGTGACGTGGTAGCGGACGTCGCGCCCGACGCGCTCGCGCGCGAGCAGGCCCGCCTCGGACAGGGCGCCGAGGTGCTTGACGACGGCTTGTCGGGAGATCGGCAGCTCGCTTGCGAGCTCGGTCGCGGTCGCGGGCTCCTCGGCGATCGCGCTCAACAGCTGCCGTCTGGTGGGGTCAGCCAGCGCGCCGAAGACCGCGTCCGCCGGGTGCCGGGGCATGATCACGCCGCGGCAACGAGCGCCGGGCCGTACCTCGTCCGGCCCTGGCCGGGCAGCGGGATGCCGACCAGGTCGAGCACCTCCAGCGGCCGTGCCTCGACCAGCCTCAACTCCGTTCCGCCAGCCCGCGACGGCGCGAGCACGATCTCCACGCGGGAGGTGGGCTCGTCCCCCTCGGCCCACCAGAACGCGAGCTGACCGCACTCGCCGTCCGCCCCGGGCGGCGAGACTTCCTCCACCCAGCCGGTTCTGATCGCGTCGCCGATCCGAAACCAGGCGTCGCCACCCGGCCACAGGTCGAGCACCGCTTCGTCCGCGAGCCACTCAGATAGCCGGTCCGGGTCGGTGATCTCCTCCCACACCTCCGGCGGTGAGGCCGGAAGCATCAGTTGGCGTTCGATCCTGTCGGTCATGCGGTCCTCCTGGCGAGCGGGAGATAAGCGCAACCCGCAGGTTGCGCGTCTGCTAGGGTCGTGCAACCTAACAGTTGCACCATAGCACCCCACAGGAGGAACCGATGCCCCTAGTCCCGATGGTCGTCGAGCAGACCGCCCGCGGCGAGCGCTCGTTCGACATCTACTCGCGTCTGCTCAACGACCGCGTGGTGTTCCTCGGCGGTCAGGTCGACGAAGAGTCGGCGAACCTGATCGTCGCCCAGCTCGTGCACCTCGAGTCCGATGATCCCGACAAGGACATCCACCTGTACATCAACTCTCCCGGCGGCTCGATCTACGCGGGGCTCGCGATCTACGACACGATGCAGTTCATCCGCCCCGATGTGCAGACGATCTGTTATGGGATCGCGATGTCGATGGGCTCGCTGCTGCTGACCGGCGGGACGCCCGGCAAGCGGCTTACGCTCCCCAACAGCCGGATCCTGATCCATCAGGCGTCGGGTGGCTTCCAGGGACAGGCGAGCGACATCGAGATCCATGCCCGCGAGGTGCTGGCGCTGCGCGCGCGAGTCGATGAGATCTATTCCAAGCACACCGGCCAGTCGGTCGAGCGGGTCCACGCCGACATGGAGCGCGACCGCTACTTCACCGGCGAAGAGGCCGTCGCTTACGGGCTCGTGGACCGGGTGATCGAGCGCCGCGACCTGGCGAAGGGCGGGCGCGGGTTCGGCCAGGGGTAGCCACTGCGGGTGGCCTACCAGCTCCTTGCTCGCGCCTTGGCCAGGTCTGCGGGGGTGCCGATGTCCAGCACGGGCTCTGGGATCCGGTGGGCCTGGATGCGCTGGCCGGCGCTCAGCATGGCTGGGAACACGTCGTGGCCGAAGTCGAGGAAGGTCTCGGCCGGGAACGGCGCCAGCGCGTCGCGCTGGACGACGTACAGCCCGGCGTTCACGAGGCCCGGGCCGGTGCGGGCCCGATCCTTCTCAGAGAAGCGCACCACCCGGTCGCTCGCGTCGACCTCGACCACGCCCTTCTCCGCGGTGTCGTCGTGCTCGTAGACGCAGATCGTGGCCAGCGCTCCCGCCTGCGTGTGGGCCCGCATCAGCGGCGCGAGGGGCTCGAACATCACCACATCGCCGTAGAGCACCAGCAACCTGTCGCTGCCGAGCTTGCGCAGCGCGTTGATCGCGGCGCCCGCGGTGCCGAGCAGCGTCGGCTCGACCAGCACCTCGAGCTGGAGCTCGCCGGCGTAGCGGGAGACGTGATCGCGGATCTGCTCTGCGAGGTGATGGGCGTTCACCACCGCGCGGCGGACGCCCTCGCGCGCCAGGTGCTCGAGGTGGAGATCGAGCAGCGGACGGCCCGCGATCGGGATCAGCGCCTTGGGGCTCTCCCGGCCCAGCTCGCCGAGCCGCGTGCCCTTGCCCGCCGCGAGGATCAGCACCGGGACCTCGGCGAGCGCGCGAGGCTCCGCTTCAGGACTCACGGCTGAACTGCGCGACGAGCTCGCGGTATGTCTCGGGGAGGCCGGCCTCGAGCGCGATCTTGGCCCGCCAGCGGAGCGTGCGGTGCGCGTGTCCGGGATCCATGCACGAGCGCTCGAGCTCGCCGGGGCGCAGCGGGGCGAGCCGAGGCTCGAGGCCCGCCCCGGAGGCCCGCGAGAGCAGCTCGTAAATCTCGATCACCTCGGTCTCCCGGCCGGTGGAGACGTTGAACACCCCGCCCGCCCCGCGAGCACGCTCGAGCGCCAGCGCGACGTCGGACACATGGATGTAGTCGCGGGACGCCCGCCCCTGTCCGTACAAGGTTGGCGGGCGCCCGTGCCACAGCATGTGCGAGAGGATCGACACGACGCCCGCCTCCCCGTGGGGGCTCTGGCGGGGTCCGTACACGTTCGCGAGCCGGCACACCGTGTGTCGCAGCCCGGTGGCGTTGGCCCATGTCTGAACGTACGCTTCGGCCGCCCACTTGGACGCCCCGTAGGGGGACACCGGAGCCGGGGGATGTGACTCCGGGGTCGGCCTGGGGGCCTCGTTGCCG
>JAFAZB010000024.1 GCA_019240015.1 Solirubrobacterales bacterium | reverse complement strand
CTGACGTTCCTGTTCGTGCAGATCAACGAGTACGTGCATCTCGGCTGGGCCCCGCACGACTCCGCGCAGGCGACCGTCTTCTACTCGCTCACCGGCTTGCACGGCGCGCACGTGTTCATCGGCCTGTGCATGCTGCTGATGGTCACGATCCGCTCATTCCGCGGCCACTACTCGGCAGAGCATCACCAGGGGATGGAGGTGCCGGGGATCTACTGGCACTTCGTCGACGTGATGTGGATCATCGTGTACACGTCGGTCTACGTGCTCTAGGCCGCCGGCGCCGAGCGACAGCGACGTGCTCAATCCGCTCCGCTCCGAGGCCGACGCGTTCCGGGCGCTGCTGTACGTGGTCGCGGTGGTGGCTGCAGTCGTGGTCGTCGTGATGGTGCTCCGCGCGCTCGGCTGACGGCCGCCCCGTGGCACCATTGACCGCGTGCAGCTAGTAGGCCTGCCCAGCGCGACAACCGGACCCGCGGGATCGATCGCGCTTCCGCTGGTCGTCCTGCTGTGCTGGATTCCCTACCACCTGCGCGCCCGCACGCTCGCCCAGGAGCGGCGGCCGGTCCCGGTCTGGCGCCAGGCCTGCTTCGGCGGCGGCCTGGTGGTGCTGGCGCTGGCACTCAGCCCCCCGGTCGGCACGCTCGCCGACCAGCTGCTCGTCGCGCACATGGCCGAGCACCTGCTGATCGGCGACCTCGCCGCGCTGCTGCTGGTGCTCGGGGTCACGGGCCCGCTGCTCGCGCCGCTGCTGCGGATCGAGGTGATCTCGAGCTTGCGGGTGCTCACGCACCCGATCGTGGCGGTGACGCTGTGGGCCGTGAACTTCTACCTCTGGCACCTGCCGGTCCTCTACCAGGCGGCGCTCCGCCACGACCTGCTGCACGCGCTCGAGCACGCCACCTTCCTGGCATTCGGGATCGCGGTCTGGATGGCGCTGCTCGGCCCGTTGCCGAAACCGGGATGGTTCAACAACGGCGCGCGCTTGGTCTACATCATCGTGGTGCGGCTGATCGGGACCGTGCTGGCCAACGTGCTCGTGTTCGGGGGGACGGTGTTCTACCCGTACTACCACGCCGGTGACGCCCACTGGCACATCGGGTCGCTCGCAGACCAGGTGGCGGCGGGCGGGCTGATGATGGTCGAGGAGAGCCTGCTGACGATCGGGCTGTTCTGCTGGCTGTTCCTGAAGGTGGCCGGAGAGGGCGAGGAGCGCCAGCGGCTGCTCGACTACGCGAGCGCCCAGGGGATCGTGCTCGACGAGCAGCGGGCCGCGCGCGCGGTCGCCGCCGGGCGCGGCGAGGAGCTGTGGGAGCGGCTGCGCGACCGCGCGGCGAGCGCCGCTCCGCCGGGCGCCGGCGCTACTTGACGGTCAGCGTGCCCTTCATCCCCGCCGCCTCGTGCCCGTCGACCGAGCAGTAGAACGTGTACGTGCCGGGCTTCAGCGACGCGGTCACGGTCGACACGCCGCCGCCGGAGACGACCGCGCCGACCTGGTTCAGGCCACCGCCGGTGATCGCGATGTCGTGCGGCGTCGAGGACATGTTCTTCATCCGCAGCGTCACGTTGCCGGCGGTCGCGCTGGCGCTCGAGGCCAGGAACTTGAGCTGCCCGGTCGGGTCGGCGTCGATTTCCACGGTGCCGTTCTTCTCGACCGCCGGCTTCTGCGAGACGCTCGCCACGGCGGTCGCCAGCGCGCCTGTGTCCTGACCCGGCTCGGCGGCCACGTGCGCCACGTAAGCGGCGACGTCCTGCGCCCGCTGGCCGTTGTAGAGCATCGCGGGCATCACCCCCTGTTTGTTGGGGTACTGGATCCAGTAGGAGATCAGGCCCTCGATCGAGGTGCTCTTGACGCCGTCGGCGCGATCCTGGCGGAACGCGTCGTCCAGATTCGGCCCCACGGTGCCGGTAGCGGCCGCGTGGCTCAGCGTGTGGCAGGCGGCGCACTTGGCCACGAACAACTGCTTGCCCCGCACCAGGTTGCCGGTCGGGTGCTTGACCGCGCAGCCACCCAGCGCGAGCAGCGCCAGCGCCCCGGGCACAAGCGCTCCGAGCCTCCGGGGGATGCGTGCAAGGGCCGTGAGCATGCGCTGCGCGGGCACTCTATCCAAGGCGCTGGCGCAACCGCGCCGCCGCGGGATGCCCCGATCCGCCCGTTGCCGGCGGCGCCGCTGGTAGCATGGCCCGGGATGAGGACGCGCCAGAAGTACCGCATGCGAGCGCCCTCGACCGGTCGGGAAGTGGTGATCGAAGCGGAGCCCGAAACCGCGTACGTCGACCGGGACACGGGCGAGGAGCTCGAGGTCGTGGCGCAACTGCTGCCGCTCGCGCCAACCGCGTCTGAGCTGCCGTGGTCGGTCGAGAACCTGCGGTTCTGCAACTGGTGTGACCAGCTCACCCAGAAGGACCTCAACGACTGCCCCCACTGCGGCAGGCGTATGGAGCCGCTGAGCTCCTGAGGGCCGGCGGATGGACGGCACGCTGAGCGCTTCGGTCGGTCCGCCGCCGCGCCACAGCCCGCGCCGGGCGGCGCTCACGTCGCTCGCGGCGCTGCTGCTCACGGGTTGCCTGTCGGCCTGCGGGGGGGGCGGTTCCGCCCCGGGCGATACTTCCGGCGCCCCGGGGTTCACCGTTCCGAACTCGGCCGCCGCCAGCGCCTTGCCCGCTTCTGCCGCCAGCACGACCACCGGCGCTACCACGACTGCTGCCGGCGGCTCGACCGGTGGGTCAGGGGGAGCCGCCGCCGGCAGCGGGTCCTCGGGCGCCAGCGGGTCTTCCGGCTCGTCCGGATCCTCGGGCTCTTCGGGCTCCCCGACCGCCGGTAGCTCGGGCGGCACCAGCGCCAGCGGCGCCGGCACGGGAACCACGTCGCACGGCGGCAGCTCGGGTTCCGGGTCCAACAGCGGCGGCGCGGGGCTGGGTCCCTTCTGTCAGCAGAATCCAGGCGCCTGCTAGCGGCGAGGCGGCCTCGGCCGGCGTCTACGGGCCTTGCCGGGGAGCGTGGACGTACGTCTTCGGATACGGCTGGTTCGTGATCTCGGTCGCCGCGTACTCGACCCGCGTGGTCGCGTAGTTGCAGAGGTATTGCGCGCTGGCGCCGAGCGTCAGCTGCGCGGTCTCGGTGGGGGCGGCGTTCTTGCAGTTGCTCCCCCTGCTCTGACGATAGGCGAACTTGCTCGCGCTGAGGTTGTAGGAGAGCACCGGCGCCCAGGTCGGGACCGAGAGCGCGACCAGCTCCCCCGGAACGACGGGAATCGCCGAGAACTGGCTGAACGTCGGCGGCAGCGAGAGCGGCAGCTCCACCAATCCGCCAAGGTAGGGGAGCACGTGGAAGATCGGGGTCTGGGCGGCCACCGTGAAAGTGTGGTTCGGTCCCGGCTTCAGCACAGTCAACGCGAGCCGAGGGGTGCCGCCGTAGGCCTGATCGAGCACGTGCAGATAGCTGCGCTCGGTGCTGGCGTTGGTCGAGAGCCGCGACAGGCCCACCGTGAAAGCCACGATCCAGCCCGCCTTGGTGACCTTGGTCGGGAACGACACCCCATCGCTGACCGTCTGCAGCGCGGTGGTACGGGTCAGGATGATGAAGCAGTTGGCGGGCGAGACCCCGCGGGGACAGGCCGGCGCGACCAACGGTGTAGCGGTCGAGCCGAGCTCCACGATCTGCGCCGAGGCGGGCGCGGAGGCAAGGGCTAGGCCCAGGGTGGCTGCGAGCGCAGTGACCAGCGAGATGCGTTTCATCTGACCATTGAACACGACCGGTGCGGGGCAGTTGCGCTTGGCGAGGTGCAGGACACGCGGCGGGCCGAGTTCGAAGCCGCCGGGCATCACCCTCAATCGCGCGGTGTCTCGTGGGGTTGCGCGAAGCTACAGCTTGGTGACGTTGATCGCCTTCGGGCCCTTGGGCCCGGCTTCCTCCTCGTAGGAGACCTTCGAACCTTCGGGTAAGGAGCGGTAGCCATCGCCGTTGATTCCCGAGTAGTGAACGAACAGGTCGCGGCCCCCATCGTCGGGCGTGATGAAGCCGAAGCCCTTGTCATCGCTGAACCACTTGACGGTACCCGTTGCCATGTACTCCCCTCAGAGCTTTGGAGCGCAAGAAACGCGGAAAACCTACCAGGGACGGCGCGCTGCTGACCGCCGGGCGCTCATCTGAGCGCAGCGGCCGCGGCGGCGATTTCCTCCGGATCGCCCTCGCGCGGGGTCGTCGGCAGGCGCAACGGATCATTTACATAACGGGGAACCACGTGCATGTGGAAGTGCCACACGGTCTGCCAGGCGGCCGAGCCGCATGCGTTCAGCAGGTTGACCCCGTCGGCTCCGAGCCGCTCCGTGACTGCTCGCGCCAACCGCTGCGCCGCGAGCACGGTCGCCGCGAGGTCCTGCTCGCCGATCTCGAGCAGGTTTCTCACGTGCGCGCGGGGGACCACCAACGCGTGCCCGCGCGTCCAGGGACTGACGTCCATGAAGGCCACGGTGCGTTCGTCCTCGGCGACGATCTGGGCCGGCAGCTCACCGGCGACGATCTTGCAGAACACGCACTGTGGATCGCTCATCGCGCCAGCTTACCCCGCCCCGGCGAGTAGTTGCCTGGCACGCTGGATCGCCTGCTCGGCCGTTTTGATCTCGCCCGCGAAACTCGCCTCCTCCAGCGCACGCAGGAGCCGCCCCATCTCCGGACCGGGGACGATCCGCAGTGCGCGCGCCAGCTCATCGCCTCGGATCGGCGGGCGCGGGGGATCGGCCAGCCAGGACAGCGCCTCCGCCAGCAGCGCGCGCGCCAGCTTCAAGTGGCTGGCGATCGCCTCATCCGAGCGCGCGCCCCGGGTGGCCAGACGATCGGCGACGCTCAGCAACGTGACGTCGACCTGGACCGGCGCGCAGGCGGACAGGTAGCGATAGATCGCGTGCCGTGTGAGCGGCTGCTCGTGGACCAGGAATCCCAGCCGCAGGTGGTGACGGGTCAGGGCCGCGACGTGCTCGCGCAACCGTTCGCCGGCCCGCAGGCGCCCCAGGATCGAGCTTGCCAGCTCGGCTCCCAACTCGTCGTGACCGAGGAACGTGACTCGCCCGCCGCCGCTCACGCGCCGCGTGGCGGGCTTGGCGACATCGTGCAGCAACGCGCCGAAGCGCAGCGCTCCTCCGCGGCTTAGCTCGTTCGCCAGCGGCGCCGCGAGCAGCTCCCTGACCGCTTCGCCGTCCGCGCCGAAATACGACTCTGGCGTGCGCTCGAGCTCGATCGTCTGCCCCAGGACCGCGATCGTGTGCTCGTAGACGTCGAGGTGGTGAAAGTGGCTCTGCTGCACCCCGCGCAGCGCGTTCAGCTCCGGTAACACGGCCTCGGTCGCGCCGACACCGGCCATCAGCTCGAGCCCGTCGAGCGCGCGCGGGCTGGCGATGATCCGCCGCAGCTCGCTGAAGACACGCTCCGGGGCCACCGCTGCGAGCCTCGGCGCGCTGGCCCGGGCCACCGCCGCCGTGGCCGGATCGACGGCGAACTCCAGCTCGCACCCCAGCCGGGCCACGCGCAGGACGCGCAGCGGGTCTTGGTCGAACACCCGCGGGGAGACCATTCGCAGCTGCGCGGCGCGCAAGTCCTCCAGACCGCCGAACGGATCCACCAGCCCCCCTCCTCCCAGCGGCTCGGCGAGCGCGTTCACCGTCAGGTCGCGCTTGCCGAGGTCGGCCTCGATCTCCCCGCCGGTGAGCGCCAGCAGGTCGACCTGCCAGGAACGCGAGTGCGCCACCACCCGCCAGCTCCCGAAGCCCTCCGAGAGCGCGAACGCGAAGCCACCCGCCGCGCTCCCGACCGCATGCGCGACCCGCTCGGGATCCCCCGCCACCACCACGTCGTAGTCGCTCGTCGCGCGGCCTAGCAGCCGGTCCCGGAGCGCCCCCCCGACCAGCCAGGCGGGCACCGAACTGCGCGCGAGGTGCGCCAACGGGTGATCGACGCTCGTCACTGCAGCGGTTCCCCGTCGCGATCGTAGCGGCGCGGGACCCGCGCGGAGATCCCGCACAGGACCTCATAGCTGATCGTCCCGATCCGGCGCGCGAGCTGCTCGGCGGTTTGCCTCTCCTCCCCCTGGCGCCCGATCAACGCGGCCGGCGCCCCGACCTCGACGCTCGGCCGGGCGCCCAACGCGACCGTGATGTTGTCCATGCTCACCGCCCCGACCAGCGGATACCGCCGACCCGCGATCAGCACCTCGCAGTTGTCGCTCAGCGCCCTCCTGATCCCGTCGCCGTAGCCGATCGGGAGCGTCGCGATCCAGGTGTCGGCCGGCGCGATGAACCGGCGTCCGTAACCGGCGCTGTCGCCGGCGCGCGCGAGCTTCACCGCGGCGACGTATGAGCTGAGCTCGAGCGCCGGTTCGAGCCCATGGCGGTCGGGATCCTCATGCATCGGGTCACAACCGTAGATCGCAATCCCGCAGCGGACCAGGTCGAGGTGCGAGCCAGGCTCCCGTAGCGTCGCCGCGCTGTTGGCCGCATGGGCGACGATCCTCGGGCTGCGCTCGCGCAACTCGGCCACGAACGGCGTGAAGCGATCCAGCTGCACCGCGAGGTACTCGGGGTCGTCATCGGCGGTTGCGAAGTGCGTCATCGCGCCGGCCAGCTCGAGCTGCGGGCCCGCGGCGAGCGCGCGCCCGGCGACCGCCAGCGCTTCCGAGAGCTCGCGGGTGCCCAGCCGACCCATCCCGGTGTCGAGCTTCACGTGGATCCGAACCGGCGCCGTCGCCGACCGTGCCAGCTGGTCCAAGAAGCGCTCGTCCCAGGCCACCAGCTCGGCGCCGGCGTGCAGCGCGACCGGGAGCTCCTCTCCGCTGATCGCTCCCATCACCAGGATCGGGGCCTGCACACCGCCGCCGCGCAGCTCGGCGGCTTCCTCGGCGGTCGCCACCGCCAGCCCGCCGGCCCCGCCGCGCAGCGCCGCGCGCGCGACCGGCACCGCGCCGTGACCGTAGGCGCCGGCCTTGACCACCGCCCACAGCTGCGCGCCGCCACGCAGGCCGCGCTTCAGCAGCGCGACGTTGCGCTCGATCGCGCCCAGGTTCACGCGGGCAAGCGCGCGCCGGGCCATCTCAGCCGGCGGCCGGCAGCGCCCGTGGCAGCGCGTCGATCACATCGCGCGCGATCACGCCCTCGGACCCGATCCCGGTGGCCGCGAGCTGGCCGGCGCGGGCGTGCACGAACACCGCGGCGCAGGCTGCGTGGAAAGGGTCCATGCGCTTGGCGAGATATGCCCCGATCGCGCCTGAGAGCACATCGCCGGTACCGGCCGTCGCGAGCGCGGCGGCGCCCCCGCGGCTGACCGCGACGCGCCCGTCGGCATCGGTCACGATCGTGTCGTCGCCTTTGAGCACCACCACCGCCTGGGCCTCGGAAGCCGCCTCGCGGGCGCACGGGAGCCGCCTCGCCTGCACCTCGGCGCTGTCCCGGCCCAGCAGCCGACCCAGCTCGCCGGCGTGCGGCGTCAGCACCGTGGGAGCGGTCCGCTGCGCCAGCGAGCCCAGCCGCTCCGCGTGCGCGTTCAGCCCGTCGGCGTCGAGCAGCAACGGCAGCTGCACCGCGACGGCGAGCGTTCGCGCCACCTGGGCGGCGTCCGGCGCCCGCCCCAGGCCGGGGCCAAGCACGAGCGCACCGGCGCGGGCAGATCGCTCCAGTACCTCCTCGACGCCTTCTGGATGCAACGAGCCATCCCGATCGGGCAGCGGAACCGTCATCACCTCCAGCAGCCGGCTCTCGAAGATCTGGTTCAGAGAGGCCGGGACCAGCGCGGTGACGTAGCCGGCACCGGCCCGCATCGCGGACTCCGAGGCCAGGCACGGGGCCCCGGTCAGCCCCGTGGAGCCGCCGCACACCAGCACGCTGCCCGCGGCGAACTTAGTCGATTCGCTCCCGCGCCTGGGAACCGCATCGGTGACCCCGTCGCCGATCAGCCCGACCGACGGGTCGGCGGGCCCGCCCGGCGGGATCCCGATGTCGATCACCCGCACGGCGCCCGCGTGCCCTTTCCCGGGCGCGATCCAGAGTCCCGGCTTGGCGGCGTGGAAGGTGGCGGTCGCGGTCGCGCGCACCGCCACGCCGTACACCTCTCCGGTCGAGGCGTTGACGCCGCTGGGCACGTCACAGGCGATCACCGCCGCGCGCTCGCCGACGGCGTTGATCGCGTCGATCGCCCCCGCCGCCGGCTGCCGCGGCTCGCCCACGAAACCGGTCCCGAGGATCGCGTCGACCACCGCCGCGGCCCCGGTCAGCGCGGCCGGCTCGAAGGACCGCGCAGGGGCGCCGGGCAGCCGCTCGAAGTTGGCCCGGGTCTCGCCGCGAAGCTCCTCGCCGGGGGCGAGCGTCAGCACCTCCACCGCTCGTCCACGCTCGCGCATCACGCGCGCCGCCACGTAGCCATCGCCGCCGTTGTTGCCCTTCCCGCACACGACCACCACGCGGCCGCTTCCCGCGCGCTCGTGCACCAGCTCGGCGAGCCCCGTGCCTGCGCGCTCCATCAGCTCGATCGACGCGATCCCGTGCTGCTCGATCGCCCACTGGTCGAGTCGCCGCTGCTCCTGCGCGTCGGGGAGCGGCTCGAGCCAGTCCGGCAGCCTGCTCACCGCGGCGCGTGCTCCCCGGCGCTCGCGACAGCGACCGCGGCGGCGTCTCGATCGGTATGGGTCAGCGACACGGCCACGACGACCCCTCGCTTCGCCGCCGCGCCGGCGGCGGCCCCGTGGAGCACCAGCTCCGGCGGGCCCTCGCCGCCCAGCACCTCGATCTCACGGAAGCTGAAGGCGCTCATCCCGAGCGCCTTCGCAACCGCCTCCTTGGCGCAGAAGCGCGCCGCGAGGTGCTGGCCGGGTCTCGCGCGGCTGGCCGCGTAGGCACGCTCGGCGTCGGTAAACAGTCGCTGTGCAAGCCGTGGCCGGCGCTCCAGGGCCCGCTCCAGGCGCTCGATCTCGAGCAGGTCGATCCCGATCGCGCTCACCACCTGGGGCCAGCTCGCGTGCTGGTGCTCACTCCACCGTGACCGTCTTGGCCAGGTTGCGCGGCTGGTCGACGTTCAGGCCCCTGAGCCGCGCGATGTGGTAGGCCAGCAGCTGCAGCGGGATCACCGCGAGCAGCGGCGCGAGCATCCACTGCGTCCTCGGGATCCGGATCACCTCGTCGGCGTGCTGGACGATCTGATCGTCGCCCTCGCTGGCGACCGCGATCACCCGGGCTCCTCGAGCGCGGACCTCCTGGATGTTTGAGATCACCTTCCCGAGCACCGGCGACTCGGTCGCCACCACCACCACCGGCGTGCGCTCGTCGAGCAGCGCGATCGGTCCGTGCTTCATCTCGCCGGCCGCGTATGCGTCGGTCGCGATGTAGGAGATCTCCTTCAGCTTCAGCGCGCCCTCGAGTGCCACCGGCAACCCGATGTGGCGACCCAGGTACAGGAAGAAGTCCGCCCGATAGCTGTGCTCGGCGATCGCCGTGATCGCGCCCGTGTCGCGCTCGAGCAGCTCGCTGATCCGGTGCGGGAGACGCTTGAGCTCCGAGATCGTCGACTTCAGCACCTTGGGCTCGAGCGTCCCGCGCAATTCGGCGAGCCGGAGCGCTAGCAGGTACATCGCGGCGATCTGGCTGACGAACGTCTTCGTCGCAGCGACGCCGATCTCGAGCCCCGCACGGGTGTAGAGCACGCCGTCGGCTTCCCGCGTGGCCTGCGAGCCCATGATGTTGGTGAGCGCGAGCACGGTCGCGCCGCATCCCCGGGCGGTGCGCATCGCCGCCAGCGTGTCGGCTGTCTCCCCGGATTGCGAGATCCCGATCACCAGGTCGTCGGGACCGACCACGGGGTTGCGGTAGCGGTACTCGGAGGCGATGTCGACCTCTACCGGCACGCGCGCCCATTGCTCGATCGCGTAGCGACCGATCAGCCCGGCGTGGTAGGCGGTGCCACAGGCGACGATCACGATCCGGCGCAGCCGGCGCAGCAGCGCATCGTCGACGGCTCCCAGGTCTCCCAGGTCGATGCCCACCCCGCGTGCCGCGCGCTCACCGATCGTCTCCGCCACGGCGTCGGCCTGCTCGTTGATCTCCTTGAGCATGAACGTCTCGTAGCCCTGCTTCTCGGCCGTGTCGGCATCCCAGTCGATCTCCACCACCGCGCGCTCGAGCGGCTCGCCCGCGGCGCTCAGGAACTCCACTCCGTCGGGCCGCAGCACCACCAGCTCGTCGTCGCCCATGTACTGCACGCGGCGGGTCTCCCGCAGGAACGCCGGGATCGCCGAGCCGATGAACTGCTCGCCCTCGCCACGCCCTACGATCAACGGGCACTCCTTGCGGGCTCCGACCAGCAGACCGGGCTGGGAGGCGCTGATCGCGACGAACGCGTAGTGGCCCCGGAGGTCGGCGTAGGCCTTTCTGACCGCCTCGACCAGATCGCCGTCGTCGTACTTGGCGACCAGGTGAGCGATCACCTCGGCGTCGGTCTCGGAGGTGAACACCGCGCCTTGTTCCTCGATCAGCCGGTGCTTGAGCGCGATGTAGTTCTCGACGATCCCGTTGACCACGATGTGGACGCGATCGGTGGTGTCGAAGTGCGGGTGCGCGTTCTCCTCGGTCACCCGGCCATGGGTCGCCCACCGGGTGTGTCCGATCCCCGTGCCGGGCTCCGGGCGTTCGGCCAGCGCCACCGCGGCGCTACCGCCGTTCGCGCCGATCGCGCTGCGCAGCGCGCTCAGATTTCCCACCGCCCGGACGGCGTCGATCCGATCCCCCTCGAGCACCGAGATCCCCGCGCTGTCGTACCCTCGGTACTCGAGCTTCTCGAGCCCCGCGAGCAGCAGCGGACGCACCTCCCTGGGCCCCACATAGCCGACGATGCCGCACATCCTTGATTTCCTCCGGGATCGCTCTCAGCTGGTCGAGCCGCAATGGCGGCCCGCGCGCGCCGGCGTGACCGCCGGCGAGCGAGCGCGGGATGTTAGAGGCTCGGTTCCTCCACGCCTAGCCGGGCGCTGCGGCCCGAGGCGATCGACTCCTCGACGATCCGGGCCAGCCTGGCGCACACCGCTTCGGTTTCCTGCGCGCTGGGCGCCTCGACCATCACCCGGATCAGCGGCTCGGTGCCCGAAGCGCGGACCAGCACACGGCCGCGGCCGTGTAGCGCAGCTTGCTCGCGCTCGATCGCGGCGGCGACGCGAGCGTCCTGCATCGCGGTCGCGAGCGCCGCACGGTCCTCGGCGCGGATGTTCACCAGTCGCTGGGGGAGCTTCTGCATCGCATCGCGCTCGTGCAGGTCGCGGCCTCCCAGCGCCTCGAGTGTTAGCAGGGCGCTGGCGATCCCGTCGCCCGAGGGACCGAAGCCGAGATCGATGATGTGACCCGACTGCTCGCCGCCGAGCGCCCAGCCGCGGCGGCGCAGCTCATCCATCACGTAGCGGTCACCGACCGCGGTGCTGGCGACCTCCACCCCCGCCTGGGCCATTGCCGTGTGGAACCCGAAGTTGGTCATCACCGTGACCACGACGCCGTTGCCCGGCAAGCGCTGGCTGCGCCGCAGGTGCACGGCGGCGAGCGCAATCAGCTCATCGCCGTCGACGATCTCGCCTTCGCGGTCGATCGCGAGCACCCGGTCCCCGTCGCCGTCAAACGCGAACGCGAGGTCGAATCGGCCCCGTTTGGTCTGCTCGACGACCGCCTCCAGGTGGGTCGAGCCGCACCGATCGTTGATGTTCCGCCCGTCGGGCCGATCGGCGATCGGCTGCACCTCGGCGCCCAGCCGGCGGAAGATCTCCGGCGCCGCCCGGTAGGTGGCGCCGTTGGCGCAGTCGAGCAGCACCTTGCGGCCACGCAGGTCAAGCCCCGAGAAGCGCGTCTGGAGCTCGTGCAGATAGTCCTCGAGCGCGCCCTCGAAGCGTCGCACGCTGCCGAGCTGCGCGGGGGGCTCGAGCGGCTTTCCGAGCTCCGCCTCGATCGCGTGCTCGGTGTCGTCGTCGAGCTTGAAGCCGTCGGAGGCGAACAGCTTGATCCCGTTGTCCTCGTAGGGGTTGTGGGAGGCCGAGATGACCGCCGCCAGCTCGAATCCGTGTCGGCGGACCAGCAGCGGCGCCGCCGGCGTCGGCAGCACGCCGCCCAGCAGCGCGTCCCCACCCGCGGCGGTCACCCCGGCGGCAATCGCCGACTCGAGCATCTCGCCGGACTCGCGCGTGTCGCGAACGATCAGGACCTGAGGGCGCTGCACCTGCGCCCGCGCCACCGCGGCCCGGGCCAGCGACAGCGCCAGCTCGGCGGTGAGGAAATGTCCCGCACGGCCGCGGACCCCGTCCGTGCCGAAGAGCTGGCGCGGCATAGTGGGCCTAGCGCTTGGAGAACTGCGGCCGCTTGCGCGCCTTCTTGAGGCCGGCCTTCTTGCGTTCCTTGACGCGCGGATCGCGGGTCAGGAACCCGCGCCGCTTGAGCTCGCCGCGCAGGTTCGGATCGGCGACGATCAGCGCGCGCGAGATGCCGTGGCGCAGCGCTCCCGCCTGTGCGGCGACGCCGCCCCCGTGCATCCTCGCCACGACGTCCATGCGGGACTCGTATCCGACGGACTCGAGCGGCTGACGGATCACCCGCTGCAGAGTGTCGCGGGGGAAGCAGCGCTCGAGCGGCTTGCCGTTGATCACGTAGGTCCCGGCGCCCGGCTTGAGGATCACGCGTGCGACCGCCGTCTTGCGCTTGCCGGTGGCCGTGTAGCGAGCTCCGGCGGCAAGGTCGATCGCGGCGTCCGCGATCGGTCTCGGCTCCTCGTCGGGCTCTTCCTCGAGCGCCCTCGCGGCCGCGGCCTCGGCCTCCGCCTCCGCGGCGGCCCTGGCCTCCGCGTCCAGGAACTGTTCGCTGTCCTGGACGATGTCGGGGATCAGGTCGGCGCCCGGGATCTCGGGCCGCTGGCGCGGTCCGAGCTCGATCTCCTCGGATTCTTCGGCGGGCTCGGGGGGAGCCGCGGCCTCGGTGGGCGCGGGCGCCTCGGGGGGCTGTTCGGCGGCCTCGGGGGGCTGCTCGGCGGCCTCGGGGGCGGGCGGCGCCTCGGCGGGCTCTTCG
>JAFAZB010000005.1 GCA_019240015.1 Solirubrobacterales bacterium | reverse complement strand
CGGGCGGCGATCACGGCGAACGGCTCCCCGGGCCGTGCTGGCTCGCGGTCTTGGCCTTCGGTCTGGAAGCTCATCGCAGCGTTAGCCGGCGCGGAAGGAGTTGACCAGGCCGCCATCGATGAGGATGTCCTGGCCGGTGTTGTAGCTGGCCTGCGGGGAGGCGAGGAACGCGACAACCTCGGCGATCTCCTCGGCCTCGCCGAAGCGTTCGAGCGGGACCTGGCGCTTGTAGCGGCGGGTTTTCTGCTCGCCGGCGGTCTGCTCGTTGAACTGGCCGGTGTTGATGAATCCGGGGCTGATCGAGTTGACGCGGATGCGGCGGGGCGCGAGGCTGCTGGCGAACGATCGCGCGAGGCTGTGCACGGCTGCCTTGCTCGCCGCGTAGACCGCGCCGGTGTCCATTGCCCGGTGCATCGTCCACGAGGCGTTGAGGATGATCGACCCGCCGTCGTTCATCAGCGGCAAAGCTCGCTGGATTGTGAAGAACACGCCTTTGAAATTCAGGGCGACGACCGCGTCGAAGTCCGTCTCGGTGATCTCTTCGACGGCGGAGAACTCGCCGGTGCCGGCGTTGGTAAAGACGATGTCGATCGCCCCGAGCGCGCGATGGGCCTGCTGCAGCGCTGAGTCAATCTTGGCCACTTGTGACAGATCGGCACCGATCGCGACCACCTCCCCGTGGCTTTCCAGCTCCCGTCGGGCCTGCTGCAGCCGGTCGCCGGGCCGGGCGATGATCGCCACGCGGGCGCGTTGTGCGAGCAGCGCCTGGGCCGTGGCATAGCCCATGCCGCTCGAGCCGCCGGTGACAAACGCGACCCGATCTCGATCCGGCGCGGTGGTCATCACAGTTGGATCGACTTGATCTGCAGGAACTCCTCAAACCCGAACCGGCCCTGGCAGCGGCCGTAGCCCGACTTCTTATAGCCGCCGAAGGGGATGTCGATCGTCAGCTTGTAGCCGTTGATGTCCACCTCGCCGGTGCGCATCCGCTTGGCCACGGCCAGCGCACGGCCGGGATCAGCGGAGAACACCGCCCCACGCAGACCGTAGATCGAGTCGTTCGCGATGCGCACCGCGTCCTCGTCGCCGTCGTGAGGGATGATCGCCAGCACCGGGCCGAAGATCTCCTCCTGAGCGATCTTCATCGCGTTGCCGACTTCGGTGAAGATCGTGGGGCGCACGTAGAACCCGCGTTCAAGCCCCTTGGGAGGTTCCGGCCCTCCGCAGGCCAGCGTGGCGCCCTGATCGATGCCGGAGCGGATGTAGGTAACGATCGAGTCGCGCTGGGCGGCGGAGACGATCGGCCCGATCGTGGTCGCCTCGTCGCGCGGATCGCCGACCACATAGCCCTCGGCGATCGCGACCGCCCGCTCGGTCACCTCGTCCAGCCGCGCGCGCGGGACGACCATTCGCGTCCACGCGCCGCACATCTGACCGGCGTTATTGAAGGCGCTTTGCATCCCCGCCTGCACTGCCCGGTCAAGATCGGCGTCGTCGAGGATCACGTTCGCCGACTTGCCTCCGAGCTCGAGCACCACCGGCTTGACCCCGGCCGCGGCGTCGGCGGCGACATGCGCGCCGGCGCCGGTCGAACCAGTAAATGACACCAGCTCGACGGCGGGATGGCGGCTGATCGCCGAGCCCGCGACCTTGCCGGTGCCGGTCACGAGGTTGTACACCCCGGCTGGAAGCTCGATCGCGTCGAGGATCTCGCAAACGAGCTGCGCGCTCAGCGGGCTGGCCTCGGCGGGCTTGTGCACCACCGTGCACCCGGCGGCGATCGCCGGCAGCGCCTTGAGGAACATCATGTAGATCGGGTTGTTCCACGGCGTGATCGCCCCGAGCACCCCGTAGGCCTCGCGAACGATCAAGGACTCGCCCATCCGGGTGGTGTACTCGTACTCGCGCGCCAAACGGGCGGTCTGGCCGATCACCTCACCCGGGATGCCCGTGTGCACCTGCCGGCACTGGGTGATCGGCGCCCCCATCTCGGCTGTGATCGTCCGCGCGAGCTTCTCCGACTGGGCGGCGTACTGCTCGCCTAGCCGATCAAGATAGGCGCACCGCTCATCAGGCGAGAGCGCCGCCCACGCCGGGAACGCCCGCGCCGCCGCCCGGGCCGCCCGATCGACGTCCCTTTCGCTGGCGGCGGGAACCGTCGCGAGCACCTCCTCGGTCGAGGGATCGACAACCTCGATCGTCTCGGTGCCCGACGGGCTGACCCACTGCCCGTCGATGTACAACTGCTCGCGCGCGCTCCACGTCATGCAGACTCTCCTGCCCGCGCTCCCGCCCCGTATGATGACGGGATCGATAACCAAAACGAATCGACACCGCGCCTGGATCTGCGTCGTCTCACGACGTTCGTGGTCATTGCCCGAGTCCGCCACTTCGGCCGTGCGGCGGCACTTTTGCAGATCAGCCAGCCGGCGGTCACCAGGCAGATCGCGGAGTTGGAAGCCAGCCTCGGCACGCGGCTGATCGTCCGGACCAGTCGGCGCGTCGAGCTGACGGTCGCTGGCCAGGCGCTGCTCGACGAAGCACCCGCGCTGCTTGAGCACGCACACGCCCTCGCTACCCATGCCGGGCGAGCCGCGCGCGGGCAGGTCGGACAGCTGAACATCGGCTTTCGCGATTCGGCGGCCAACAGCTTCCTTCCCGAAGTCATCCGCCGCTTCAGCGCGCGCTTCCCGGACGTGAAGCTCTCACTGAAGGAGCTGCGCAGCGGCTCGGAGCAGCTCGCGGCGCTCGAGCGCCACGAGATCGACGTGGGGTTCGTCCGGCCGCCGATCGACCATCCATCCCTCCGCGCCGAGATCATCCTCGACGAGCCGCTGGTCGCCGTCCTGCCCGCAGACCACCCATTGGGCCGCCGCAAGCGTCTGCGCCCCGGCGAACTCGGCCCCGAGCCGTTCATCCTCTGGCCGCGCTCAGCTCACCCTCACCTATACGACGCCACCTTCGGACCCGGCGGCACGCTCGGATTCGTGCCCTTCGTCCAGCATGAAGCAGCCGGAACGCTCTGCGTGCTCGGCCTCGTCAGTGTCGGCCTCGGCGTCTCGTTGCTGCCCGCCTCGGTAGGCCAGCTCGCCCGCCAAGGAGTCCAGATACGACCGCTGATCCCGCCGACCCCATCACTTCAACTCGCCGCCGTGCGCCGGATGGAAGACCAATCGCAGGCGCTCGCGAACTTCGTATCTCTCACCCTCGAGTTCGCCTCCAGCCAGTCGCGGTGACGATCCCCCCTGCGAACAGCAGGCCTCCCGGCCAGCCCGCGGCGAAGCTGGGGGTCACTGGACGTTGCCGGGACTAGCGGGATCACGCAGCGGACGCAGCTCTGGTCCGCCCGGCGGAGCGAATGCGTACCGGCCGAGCAGGTTGATGCGCTTGTCGCCGAGCGGGGATAGCCGGGGCAGGTGCAGTGTCTTGGCGATCCGGCCGTAGTCAGCGAACGCTTGTCCCAGCGGGGAGGGCCCGCCGTCC
>JAFAZB010000512.1 GCA_019240015.1 Solirubrobacterales bacterium | reverse complement strand
CGCCGCCGTACTACCTGCCTCACCACCTCTCCGGTGCGAACTTCAAGGAACTTGGCAACACCGGCTCTGGGATCGTGCAATACGTCGTCAACAGCGCGCTCGTGTCGCTGGGCACTGTCGTCGGGACCGTGGTCGTCGCCACGCTCGGCGGCTATGGCTTCGCGCGCTACCGGTTTCCCGGCCGCACGCCGTTGTTCCTCGTGGCGCTGATGACCATGATGGTGCCCTTCCAGGCGCTGCTCACGCCCATGTACTCGGTGCTCGTGTTCCTGCACCTCCAGAACTCTCTGCTCGGCCTGACGCTCGTCTACATCACGTTCCAGATGCCCTTCTCGCTGTTCGTGATGAGAAATGCATTCGCCGGCGTGCCCCAGGAGATCGAGGACGCGGCAGCGATGGACGGCGCGTCGACCCTCTCGACGCTGCTGCGCGTGATGGTCCCGGTCGCCAAGCCGGCCGTCGTGACCGTCGCGCTGTTCGCGTTCTTCTCCGCCTGGAATGAATTCCTGGCAGCGTTGATATTCCTCTCGGACCAGGCTCGCTACACGCTGCCTGTGTTTCTGACCACGCTCGTCGTTGGGCGCCTCGGAGCGGTCAACTGGGGCGTGCTGGAGGCAGGCGTCGTGATCACGATCGTGCCCTGCTTGATCATCTTCCTGCTGCTCCAGCGCTATTACGTACGCGGCCTCGTGTCTGGCGCAGTGCGCTGAGCCCGGCGGCCCCAAGGAGCCGGCCGGGCCCACCGCTAGGGCCGCGCTTCCAGTACTAGGTTGAACGGCGTCTCCGTCGCGCGGCGGAACCGCGTGAAGCCGCCCGCCGTGACGACGGTCCGCAATCGCGCCTCGCCGGCTTGAGCGCCGAGCGCCAGGCCGACTTCCTGATCACGCGAGGCCGGCGTGCAGACGAGCGTCGAGGCACCGTAGAACACGCGCCCGACCGGGTTGAGGTTGTCCTCCAACCGGTCGCCGGCATACGGCTCGACGATCAGCCATGTCCCCTCGGGCGTGAGCGTCTCCAGCACGTGGGCCGCCGCGCCCACCGGATCGCCCATGTCGTGCAGGCAATCGAACATCGCCACCAAGTCGTAGCCGTCCCCCGGATACTCCTTTGCGGGGGCGACCTCGAAGCTGACCCGTCCCGACAGACCGGCGTGGGCGGCGGCTTTGCGCGCGTGCTCGATCGACTCCGGGTGGTAGTCGTAGCCGACGAACTCAGCGCGCGGAAACGCCTCCGCCATCAGCAAGGTCGAGGCGCCATGACCGCAGCCGACATCGGCCACGAGCGCACCGCCCTCGAGCCTTTCCTGGACACCGTCGAGCGCCGGAATCCACGACGAAATCAGGTTCGTCGCGTAGCCGGGACGAAAGAACCGCTCGGTACCCCGGAACAGGTCGTGGTGGTGCTCGTGCCACCCGACCCCGCGCCCATCTAGGAACGCAAGGCCGATCCTCTCCTCGTCCTTGGTCAGCGCGGTTGCGAGCTGGAAGGCGCCGGGCACGAACGCCGGGCTGCCCTCCTGGGCTAGGGCAAGCGACTGCTCGGGCGTGAGCGAGAAGGTCTCCCGCTCGGCGTCGTAGCTGACATAGCCGCCGGCCGCCTGATTGGACAGCCACTCGAGCACGTAGCGCTCATCTGTGCCGGTCCGCCGCGCGAGCTCCTGCGCCGTGACGGGTTCACCGTCGGCCAGCGCCCGGTAGAGGCCGAGGCGGTCACCGATCACAACCAGCGCCGCGCTGATCGCGGCCCCCAGGTCGCCGACGAATCGGGCCATGAACTCGTCGAGCTTGACCTGATCGATTGATCGTGTTGCTGACATGGTGTCTGTTCCTTTCTGCTTCACGCGGTCGTGGGGCTACCGCTCGTCCCAGACCTGAACCACGGCCTGGGCGCTGATCAACCCGCCATCGAGCTCGATCACCGTCGCGCACAGCACGTTCGTGCCATCGGGGTAGCAGCACGCCTGGGTGTACGCGGCGCCGGTGTCGTCCTTGACCCTGTGCCTGACAGAGTGGGTCATGCCGCGGCCGTACATCTCCTGGAGCCAGGTCTCGATCTCCTCCCGGGTGTGCAGCACCCGCGGCGCTCCCGGCTGGGAGACCTTGTCGGTGATCGTCACCGTCGCGTTCGGGCCGTACATCGACAGCTGCGTCGATGCGTCCCGTTCCTCGGCGGCCCGCGCGAAGCGAGCGAGATCGAACGTCGTTGTGGTGGGCGTGCTCATGGCGTTCTCCTTTGTTGGTGGTGTGTGTGCCATGCGCGGCAAGGTTGACGGCAGGGCGTCTTGGCACCGTCAATCGAGCGTCAAACCGCGCGCGGTAGGCTTTGACGCTGTGCTGCGCGTGCGCCTGATAGGGGCGCTCGAGGTCGAGATCGACGGGGCCGTGATCGATTCGCCACCGTCACAGCGCCCCTGGTCGGTGTTCGCGTACATGGCGCTCGCGACCCGTCCGGTCTCTCGAGCAGAGCTGGCGGTCACGTTTTGGCCCGATGTGCTCGACCAGAGCGCGCGGGCGAGCCTGCGAAGCGCGCTGTGGGCGTTACGCCGCCAGCTTGGCGAGCGATTGCGAGTGCAGGCGGAGCGGGTCGGTCTGCTCGAGGAAGGAGGGCTGTGGATCGATGCCCAAGAGTTCGAACGGCTCGCCGCGGATTCGCCCGAGCAGGCGCTGGCGCTGTGCCGGGGTGAGCTGCTGGAGGGGATCGAGGACGACTGGGCGGTGTCGGCTCGCCAGCGCCATCGCGAGCGGGTGATCGAGCTTCTGGAGCAGCAAGCGCTGGTCTGCGATCGCCGCGGCGACGCACGGAGCGCGATCGACTTCACTCGTCGGCAGGTCGAGCAGGACCCGTTCGACGAGGAAGCTCACCGGCGCTTGATTGCGCGCCTCGCCGCAGGCGGAGACCGGGCTGGGGCCGTGAGGGCCTACCGCAGCTTGACGGAGCGACTGCGAAGCGAGCTGGGGGTGGCCCCGGCCGCGCAGACTCGCGAGCTACTCGAGGAGGTTCGCGCCGAGCCGCCCGCGGCGGCCCCAGCGCGCGTGCCGCCGATCCCAGGGCTGTTGCCGCTGGTTGGCCGTCAGCGCGAGCTGGCGATGCTGGACGGCGCCTGGCGCCGCGTGGCCGACGGCGCTGGTGCGGTGGCCGTGATCCGGGGCGAGGCGGGAATCGGAAAGACGAGGTTGGCCAGCGAGCTTCGCCTGCGGGCCAGCGCGTCCGGAGGCAATACGGCGGCTTGTGCTGCGCTCGACCTTGGTGGCAGCGCGCCGTTCAGCTTGTGGGCGGAGCTGATCCGCGAGCTGCTGCCGTTGCTTCCTGCACCGCCGGCTGATGCAGCTTGGCCCGATGACCTTGCGCTGCTGGCGCCGGAGCTGCCGGCCCATTTCGCGCGTAGCAGCGTGGCGAGGGCTCCCGTGGCACCAGACCTGCAACAGACCCGCCTGTTCGAGGCTGTCGTCGCAATGCTGGCATGGGGCGCGCGCGAGCGGCCGCTGCTGCTTGTCGTAGAGGATGCTCATAGCGCCGACATCCCCAGCCTCGAGCTCGCCGGTTACGCCGCTCGCCGGGTGGCCGCGCTGCCGGTGATGCTGCTGATCACCCGTCGCGGGCTGCCTCCCAGCGGCGCCGCGGATCGCCTCGAGCAGGCACTCCGGGCCCGCGGGCTGGTCGTCTGCGAGCTCGAGCTGGGACCGCTGGCCTCCGACCAGGTCACGGCTCTGGCCCGCAGCGCGGCGCCGCTGAGCGACGCGGACGCCAGCCTCGTGGTTGCGCGCGCGGAAGGCAACCCGCTGCTCGCGGTGGAGGCTGCCCGGGCGCTCGAGCAGGGGCGAGACGAGATCGCGCCGAGCCTCCGCGGATCGGTGAGGGCGACTCTCGCTCCGCTCCCCGAGCAGGCGCGAACTCTGATCGAGCTGGCTTCCGTGGCAGCGCGCCCGATCGACGCCGGGGAGCTTGGACAGCTCGCTTTCCAGGCCGCAGACGAGGCCGCGACGGTCGCCCTCCAAACCGGTCTCCTGCTGTCGGTCGAGGGGCGCATCGGGTTCCGCCATGCGCTGCTGCGCGACGCCGTCTACCAGGAGGTCGCGGAGCCGAGGCGCCGAGGATTGCATCGGCGCTGGGCCGAGACGCTGCTCGCCAGCGAAGCGGCCGGCGCGATCGCCCGTCCAGCCGAGGTCGCGCGTCAGTTGCGGCTCGCGGGAGCGGACGCTCGAGCAGTCCCGCAGCTGGCACGCGCGGCCGCGGAGGCCCGCGCGGTGGCAGCGCTCGTGGAGGCGGTCGCCTACCTCGAGGAGGCGGTCACGATCGCGCCCGATCAGGCCGAGTTGTGGCTCGAGCTGGGTGAGCTAGAGGGCTGGCGGGGGCGCCGCGAGCAGGCCGAGGCGGCGTTCGCACGCGGCTTGGCACTGCTCGAGGGGCACGCTCCCCTCGTGGTGGCACGGGCCTGGCTGCGCCAAGCGCGCGTCTACCACGGGACGATCTGTGTTCCACGCGCGGTGCTCGACAGCGCCAGCAAAGCGGTGGCGCTCCTGGAGCAGAGCGCGCTCGAGGCCCCGGAGGAGCGCAGCGAGGCGCTCGCTGCGCAGGCCTGGGCCGAGGCAGTCGCCGGCAGCGTCGGTGAAGCGGAGCGACTGTTGGCCGAGCTCAGCGCGGAAGCGAGCGAGACCGACGACTTGCGGACTTATGACATCGGCCACGCCCGCGCGCTTGCCCTGATGCGGCGAGGCCGGTTCATCGAGTCCTACGGGCCGTCGATCGCCGCCGGGGAGGCGATCGACCGCGCCGGTCGGCCTGACCTCTCCTACGGGTGCTGGATAAATGCCGCGGGCGCGGCCACCGCCGCCCAGGATCACGAGCGAGCGCTCGAGTTTCTCGATCGCGGCATGAGGGCCATCGAGCGTCACGGGCTGCAGAGCCTCGAGATTCACGTCCTGGCCGCGCGGTCGTTCGTGCTCACCGGCCTCGGCCGAATCGAGGAGGCGCGCAGCACAGCCGAGTCAGAGCAGGCGCTCGCCGAACAGCTCGCCCAGCCGGAGCTGCTGGCGATGGCCAGCCACGACCGGGGACTGATCGCGCTCCGGGAGGGCAGTCACCAGCTCGCCGCGACGCTGCTCGGCGACGCGCTGCTCGGCGGGGCGCCGATCAGTCGGCCGCGCACGCGCCTGGCGCTGGCGGAAGCGCTCGCCCGCAGCGGGGATCCGGAGCGTGCCGCGGGCGAACTGCGAGCCGCGGTGCTGGAGCCGATCGGCCCCAGCGACTTCCCCACCGCCCTCGTGCCTGCGCTTGCCCGCG
>JAFAZB010000394.1 GCA_019240015.1 Solirubrobacterales bacterium | reverse complement strand
GGGGCGCCCCGCCTCGAGGTATGCGATCCGCTTGGCGAGTGCAACCCCGACGGTGCCGGTCGAGAAGTTGATGATCGCGGCCTCGCCGATCTCGGCGACGATCGCGTCGCGGATCGCCACGAAGTCGTCCACCTCATGGGAGGGCGTCCCGTCGGGCCTGCGCGCGTGGATGTGGATCTGAACGCCGCCCTCGTCGACGATCCGCCGCGCCTCGGCGGCGTACTCCCGCGGGGTGTAAGGGATCGCCGGACACTGCTCCCGGTTCGCGATCGCGCCCGAGATAGCGCAGGTGATGACCGCCGGGGGCCCGCTCACACGGGCATCACGCCGTTGCGCTTCCACGGCCGCGCCACGCGCTTGCCGGCGGCCATCTCCAGCGCCCGGCAGATGGTGGCCCGAGTTTCCCGCGGGTCGATCACGTCGTCGATCATGTCGTTGCCCGCCGCGACGTAGACGTCGATGATCTCGCGGAAGGAGTCGACCAGCTGCCGGCGCTTGGCCGCCGGATCGTCGGCCTCCTGCACCTGCTTGCGGAAGATGATCTCGACCGCGCCCTCGGCGCCCATCACGCTGATCTCCGCAGACGGCCACGCGACGATCAGATCTGGCTCGTAGGCCCGACCGCACATCACGTAGTAGCCGGCTCCATATGCCTTGCGCAGCACCACCGTGATCTTCGGCACGGTCGCGTTGGCGGTCGCGTAGAGCATCTTTGCGCCGTGCCGGATGATTCCGGACTCCTCGACCTTCCTCCCCACCATGAACCCGGGCACGTCCATCAGATACACGAGCGCCAGCCCGTACGCGTTGCACAGGTTGATGAACCGCGCCGCCTTGTCGGCCGAGTCGTTGTCGAGGATCCCGCCCAGTTGCTTGGGCTGGTTGGCGACGATCCCGGCCGGACGGCCGCCGAAGCGCGCCAGGCAGGTGATGATCGTCTTGGCGAACTGGGGCTTGAGGTCAAAGAAGCTGCCGTCGTCGACGATCCGCCGGATCACCTCATACATGTCGTACGGCTTGCGGTTGGAGTCGGGGAGTACGTCGAGCAGCTCCTCGTCGGCGCGGTCGACCGGGTCCGCGGTCGCCAGCGACGGCGGGGGCGCTTCGCAATGGGACGGGAAGAACGACAGGTACTGCTTGATCCGCTCGATGCACTCCTCGTCCGAGGCGACCTCCAGATCGCCGACGCCCGACTTGCGGCAGTGCACGCGCGAGCCGCCGAGCTCCTCCTGGGTCACCTCCTCCCCAACCGCGGCGCGCACCAGATGCGGTCCCGCCAGCGCCATCGAGCCGCGCCCCCGAACCATCGGCACGAAGTCGGCCAGGCCGGGGATGTAGGCGGTGCCGGCCGCGCACGGTCCCATCAGCGCCGCGACCTGCGGGATCACACCCGAGGCGAGCACCTCCTCACGGAACAGATGGCCGCTGCCGGCGAACAGCGAGCCGACCGCCTCCTGGATCCGTGCGCCGGCGGAGTCGAGCAGCCAGATCATCGGGATCCGCTTGGTCAAGGCGAGCTCGCGCAGGCGGGAGACCTTCAGCTCTCCGGTCATCCCCATCGACCCGGCCATGACCGTGAAGTCGTACGCGGCGACCGCCGTCAGGCGCCCATCGATCTTGCCGTAACCCGTGATCACCCCGTCCGCCGGCGCCTCGCGGCCATCCATCGCGCGTTGCGAGAAGTGCGGGCGCCCGTGGATCCCGAGCTCCACGAACGTCCCCGCGTCGATCAACAGGTCCAGCCGCTCGCGGGCGGTCAGCTTCTCCGCGGCGTGCTGCGCGGCGATTCTCTCCGGCCCACCGCCGAGCTTGATCCGGGCTCGCCGCTCCTTCAGGTCCTCGGCGAGTGGGCGCAGCAGGCTGGTGGAGGGGGCCTCGGGGCCCAGGCTCATCGCCCGGTCCACTCAGGCTTGCGCTTCTCGAAGAACGCCCGCACCCCCTCCTGGATGTCCTCGGTCGAGAATGCGATCGTCAGCTGCGAGCGCAGGAAGTCGACCGCGTCGGCGAACGCCATGTCCTGCTGGCGGAAGATCGCGTCCTTGCCGAGCCGCATCAGGGCCGGGGAGGCCGACGCCAGCCGCTCGGCCCACTCGGCGACCGCCTGATCGAACTCCTCGGCCGGGACCACGCGGTTGACGATTCCCAACCGCTCGGCCTCCTGCGCCGAGATCTGCTCGCCGAGCAGCATCAGCTCGGTGGCCTTCTTGCGGGGCACGTTGCGGTAGATCAGCGCCATGATCATGAACGGGAACAGCCCCACGTTGATCTCGGGCGTGCCGAACCGCGCGCCCTCCTTGGCGATGATCAGATCGCACGCCAGCGCCAGGCCGAGCGCGCCGGCCAGCACGTGCCCGTTGACGGCGCAGATCGAGGGCTTGCCGAGCTCGCCCAGCAGACGGAACACCCAAGGAAATCCCTCGGTCTCGAAGTGCTTGTGCACGAGCGGTATCTCGGCCGCGAAGCCGCCGAGATTGCCGCCGCTCGAGAACACCTTCTCGTGCGTCGAGGTGAGCACCACGCAGCGCACGTCGCGGTCATCGCGGGCCGCGACCAACGCGGAGATCAGCTCCGTGAGCATCTCGCCGGACAGCGCGTTGCGCGTGTCCGGCTGGTCAAGTGAAATCGTCGCCACACCGTTACCGGCGACTTCGTAGCGAAGTGTGTCGTAGGGCATGTCCGGGCATGATGACGGGCGCGGCGGCTCCACGGGTTACTGTTCGCGGATGGCCACCGTGATCAAGCCCGATTTCGCCTCTGCGCGCAGGCACTTCATCTTCACCGACGAGCACGAGGAGCTCCGCGAGTCGATCCGCCGGTTCGTGATCAAGGAGCTCCAGCCACACGCGGAGGAGTGGGAGCAGACCACGTTCCCGGACTGGGTGTTCGAGCGCATGGGGGAGCTCGGGTTCCTGGGCCTGGACAAGCCGGAGGAGTACGGCGGACAGGGCGGGGACTACTACACGAGCCTGGTGCTGACCGAAGAGATGGCCCACGCGCACTGCGGCGGGCTGGGGATGGGCGTGGCGGTCCACACCGACATGGCGATGCCGCCGATCCTGGCGTTCGGCACCGAGGAGCAGAAGCAGCAATGGGTGGTGCCGGCGATCAAGGGCGCGAAGATCCTCTGCATCGGGATCACCGAGCCCGACGCCGGCTCGGATGTGGCCGGGATCAAGACCCGCGCGGTCCGCGACGAGGCGACCGGGGAGTACGTGATCAACGGCGCCAAGACGTTCATCACGAACGGGCACCGGGCCCACGTAATCGTGCTCGTGACCAGGACCGACCCCGACGCCGCCTACGACGGCTTCACGCTGTTCCTGGTCCCCATGGACCTCCCCGGCGTCGTGCGCGAGAAGCGCCTGGAGAAGCTAGGGATGCACGCCTCGGACACCGCGCTGCTGGCCTTCCAGGACGTCCGGGTGCCCGAGTCGGCGGTGCTCGGCCAGGTCGGCAAGGGCTTCTACCACATCATGTGGGAGCTTCAGGGGGAGCGGCTGATCGGCGCGGCCGGCTCGGTGGCCGGCGCTCAACGGGTGTTCGATCGGACCCTGGAGTACGCCAAGCAGCGGACTGCGTTCGGGCGCCCGATCGGGCGCTTCCAGGCGATCCGCCACAAGTTCGCGGAGATGGCGACCAAGATCGAGACCGCGCGGCAGATGGTCTACACGACCGCGTGGCGCTTTCAGAACGGCGAGTATCCGGTGCGCGAGATCACGATCGCGAAGCTGTACGCCGCGCGGATCGCGGTCGAGGTGGCCGACGAATGCATCCAGATTCACGGCGGCGCCGGCTACATGAAGGAGTACGGCATCGAGCGATCGTGGCGCGATCTGCGGCTCAACCGGATCGGCGCGGGGACCGACGAGATCATGCTCGACGTGATCGGCCGCTCCTACGGGCTGTGATCGCGCCGCGGGCCGCAGCGGCGTGATGGAGAGCGCGCGCGGCCAGCTGCTGATCGCGGGGCCGGCGTTGCTCGATCCCAACTTCTGGCGCACCGTGGTGCTGGTCGTCGAGCACAGCGATGAAGGCGCGCTGGGCCTGGTGCTCAACCGGCCGTCGGAGACCTCGGTGGCCGAGGCCGTGCCCCAGCTCGAGGAGCTGGTCGACCCTGCTACGCCCCTGTTCATCGGCGGGCCGGTGCAGCCGGCGGCGGTGATCGTGCTGGCCCGGTTCGAGGACGCCGCCGACGCCGCGCTGATGGCGTTCGACGATGTGGGCGTGCTCGCGACCGGCACGCCGGAGGAGCCGGTTGCCGGCATACGCGAAGCGCGGGCATTCGTCGGGCACGCCGGCTGGGGGCCGGGTCAGCTGGACGCGGAGATCGAGCGGGGCGACTGGATCCTGGAGCGGGCGCGGCTCGGGGATGCCTTCGCCGACGAGCCGCTGGAGCTCTGGCAGCGGGTCCTGACCCGGAAGGGAGGAAGCTACGCCCTGGTGGCGCGAATGCCTCCCGATCCCTCGATGAACTGATCCCGGGGCGGGTCGGCGCGGCCGCAGATGGCCGTAGCATCAACGCATGCTCGAGCAGCACTCTCACGGCCACGGGCGGGCGGCCGAGCAGGGCGCGCTGAAGGCTGCGCTGGCGCTGATCGTGGCGTTCATGGCCGCCGAGGTGGCTGCCGGGCTGCTGGCGTCCTCGCTGGCGCTGCTCTCGGACGCGGCCCACATGCTGACCGACGCGGTCGCGCTGGCGATGTCGCTGGCGGCGGCGAGGATCGCCGCCCGGCCGGCCCAGGGCGCCATGACCTACGGGCTCGGCCGCGCCGAGATCCTGAGTGCGCAGGCCAACGGGCTGACGCTGCTGCTGCTGGCGGCAGTGATCGTGATCGACGCGGTCTCACGTCTCGCCTCGCCTCCAACGGTCCACGGCCTCCCGGTGCTGATCGTGGCGCTGGCGGGGATCGGCGTCAACCTGCTGGCGGCCCTGATCCTGGCCGGCGTCAGCCGGCCCGGGGCAGGAGCACCAAGCCTCAACGTGGAGGGCTCCTACCGCCACATCGTGACCGACCTGTACGGCTTCATCGCCACCGCCGCGGCGGCGGTCGTGATCCTCGCCACGGGGTTCTCCCGCGCGGACTCGATCGCCTCGCTGCTGATCGCGGCGCTGATGCTTCATGCGGCGTACCAGCTGCTGAAGGCGTCGGCCAGGGTGTTCATGGAGGCTGCACCCGCGGACCTCGATCCGGAGCGGATCGGCAAGCTGCTCGCTGCCCAGGCGGGGGTGGTCCAGGTCCACGACCTGCACGTGTGGGAGGTCACCTCGGGCTTCCCCGCCCTATCCGCGCACGTGGTGGTCCGCGCGGGGGACGACTGCCACGAGCTCCGCAGGGCACTGCAGGCGCTGGTCCATGAGCGCTTCGGCGTCAGCCACACCACGCTCCAGGTCGACCACGAGGCGGCGGCGCAGCCGCCGCTCCAGATCGAGCTCAGGCCCCGCGAGTAGACTCGCTTCATGCGGGTCGTCAAGCCCGGCCCCGATCGCGACGTGCCGCGCGGGGTGGTCGGCGGAGCTGAGATCTCTCAGGCCACAGCGGGCGCGCAGAACATCTACATGGGGCTGTTCCGGGTCCCACCGAGCACCAGGTCGCGACCCCACTACCACGAGGGCTGCGAGAGCGCCGTGTACATGCTGTCCGGGTCGCTGCTCGTCAGGTGGGGCGACCACCTGGAGAAGGAGCTGGCGCTCGTCCCAGGCGACCTGGTGTACGTGCCTCCCCGGGAGACCCACGTGCTGGAGAACGTCTCTGACTCAGAGCCGGCCGAGTACGTGGTCGCGCGTGACTCCCCCCACGAGGACGCCGTCGTCGTGCCCTGGGCCGAGGAGGCCCCTTGACCCGGAAAGAGGGGCACCTGCGAGGAGTCGGGGAGCTCGGGATCTACTGGCAGGCGTGGCTACCCGATCACGAGCCGCGCGGCGTGGTGGTGGTCTCCCACGGCGCCGGCGAGCACAGCGGGCGTTATCGGCACGTGGCCGCGCGGCTGGTCTCAGAGGGCCATGCGGTTTACGCGATCGACCACCGCGGTCACGGCCGCTCGGACGGGCCACGAGCGCTGATCGATCGGATCGACAACGCGGTCGCCGACCTCGCCGCGCTGGTCGCCCTGGCGGCCGACGAGTTGCCCGGCAAGCCGCTGTTCCTGCTCGGGCACAGCATGGGCGGGACGATCGCTGTCTGCTTCGCGCTCCGCCACCAGCAGCGGCTGGCCGGGCTGATCCTGTCGGGTCCGCTGGCGGCGATCGAGGGGACTTCGCCGGCGCAGCGGACCGCGGGCAGGCTGATCTCGGCGCTCGCGCCGCGGCTGCCGCTGGTGGCGATCGACCCGAACCTGATCAGCAGCGACACGGCCGTGGTCCGCGCCTACCGGTCAGACCCGCTCGTGCACCACCGCAAGCTGCCGGCCCGCACGGCGGCCGAGCTGGTCGCGGCGGTCGAGAGATTCCCGCAACAGGTGGCGAGCATCCGGGTTCCCACGCTGATCGCCTACGGCACCGGGGACCGGCTGTGCCCGCCGGCCGGCAGCGTGATGCTCGGCGAGCGGATCGGCGCGCACGACAAGACGCTCAACGGGTACGAGGGGCTGGCCCACGAAGTCCTGAACGAGCCCGAGCAGGAGCGCGTACTCGACGACATCTGCGCGTGGCTGACAGCTCATACCGTGCAGGCGCTGCCCGCGTAGGATCGTCGCCGCACGAGGAAGGAGAAGACGACGATGCTGTCTTATGCACACGGTGCCTGCGATCAGCCGCTGCTCGGAGAGACGATCGGGCACAACCTGGCGCGCACCGTCGCCCGGGTACCTGACGCCGACGCGCTGGTCTCCTGTCATCAGGGCGTTCGCTACACCTACGCCGAGTTCGCGGAGGCGGTCGACCGGCTGGCCGGCGGATTGCTGGCCGCCGGGCTGCGCAAAGCCGAGCGGGTCGGGGTTTGGGCGCCCAACCGCGCGGAGTGGGCGCTGGTCCAGTACGCCACCGCGAAGCTCGGCCTGATCCTTGTCAACATCAATCCGGCCTACCGGCGCAGCGAGCTGGAATACGCGCTCGGACAGTCGGGCTGCCGCTGGCTGTTCGCGGCCCAGGAGTGCAAGGGGTCCGACTTCGTCGAGATGGTCGACGGCGTGCGCGGCTCGCTGCCGGGGCTGGAGCGGACCGTGTTCTTCGACACGCCCGAGTGGGACGAGGTCGCGGCGGGGGGTGCGTCACCCGAGCAGGTGCGGGCGGCGATGGACGAGCTCGACTTCGACGACCCGATCAACATCCAGTACACGAGCGGCACGACCGGCTTTCCGAAGGGCGCGACGCTCAGCCATCACAACATCCTCAACAACGGTTTCTTCATCGGCGAGCTGCTCGCTTACACCGAGCGCGACCGGGTTTGCGTGCCGGTCCCGCTGTATCACTGCTTCGGAATGGTGATCGGCAACCTGGCGTCCACCTCGCACGGCGCCTGCATCGTCTATCCGGCCGACACCTTCGAGCCCGAGGCGACGCTCGGAGCCTGCGACCGGGAGCGCTGCACCAGCCTCTACGGCGTCCCCACGATGTTCATCGCCGAGTTGGGTCACGAGCGGTTCGAGCGCTACGACCTGACGGCGCTGCGCACTGGGATCATGGCGGGCTCGCCGTGTCCGATCGAGGTGATGAAGCGCGTCTCCTCGGAGATGGGGATCGACGAGCTGGGGATCGCGTTCGGGATGACCGAGACCTCGCCCGTCACGACCCAGGTGAGGCGCAACGACTCACTCGAGAACCGCTGTGGAACGGTCGGCCAGGTGATGCCCCACACGGAGATCAAGATCGTCGATCCGCGGAGCGGGCGGACGCTCCCTCGCGGCGAGCCGGGCGAGTTCCTGGCCAGGGGCTATGCGGTGATGCGCGGCTACTGGAACGACCCCGAGCGGACCGCGGAGGCGATCGACCCCTCACGTTGGATGCACACCGGCGATCTCGCGACGATCGACGAGCAAGGCTACGTTCGGGTGGTCGGCAGGATCAAGGATATGGTGATCCGCGGCGGCGAGAACCTCTACCCGCGGGAGATCGAGGAGTTCCTCTACACCCATCCCGAGGTCGCCGACGTCCAGGTGATCGGGGTTCCGGACCCGCGCTACGGCGAGGAGCTTATGGCCTGGATCGTGTTGCGCCCGGGCTCGACCGCCTCCGAGGAGACGATCAGGGAGTTCTGCCGCGGCCAGATCGCGCGCCACAAGGTCCCCCGCTACGTGAAGTTCGTCGACTCGTTCCCGCTGACGGTCACTGGCAAGGTGCAGAAGTTCAAGATGCGCGAGGCCGCGATCGAGGAGCTGGGGCTCGGCGAGGCAGCGGCGGTCGCGACGGCGTAAGAAAGGCCAGGCCGGCCGCGCCACGCGGGCCGCGGGGCGCGCGGGCCCCCGCGCCACGCGCGCCCCGCGCGCAAATCGACGCGATCGCACACCTGGTCACCCGTCTGGCGGGGGTGAGTCCTGCTATCGCGACAATACGACGGCTGGGCGTACCATCCCTGAAAACCGCCGGGGGTGGTAGCGATTAACTGCGATCCACGGCCGCGGGTCCCGTCGGCGGGCGGCGCTACTCGCGCTGGAGCTGACCGTGGAGCACCCTGATCTGCTCCAGGATGTGGTCGGCGGCCTGCTGCTGGGCCTCGCGCGAGGGGTCCGGCGAGCGCTCGAACCTGAACGGCTCGCCGTACTGGACGGTCACCCTCGGAAACTGCAGCCGCCTCCAGTTGCGCACCTGGTGGGAGCCGCGGATCGCCACCGGTACGACGGGCGCGCCCGACTCGAGCGCCAGCCTGCCGATGCCCGGCCTCGCCTGCTCCGCGATCCGGCCGGTCCGGGAGCGGCCGCCCTCGCAGTACATGACGATCGCCCCGCCTCGCTCGAGGATCCGGAACGAGGTGATGAACGCCTCCTCGTCCTGATAGCCGCGGCGAACCGGGAACACCCCGCCGTGGCTGAAGACCCACTGGCTGATCCCTGACTGGAACAGCTGCGACTTGCCCATAAACTGGATTCGCCGCCGGATGAACGCACCCGTGAAGAAGTGGTCCATGAACGAGGCGTGGTTGGGGGCCAGGATCACCGGGCCGTTGGGAACGTTTTCGCTGCCCACCCCCCGGGCCCGGAAGGTGATCACGGCGTGCAGCACGGTCACCACGCGCACCACCTCGTACACCTTGGACTCGGGCTCGCGCGCGCGCACGCGCTCGTGAAAGGGGTCGAAGTACTCGGCGGGCCGTGGGTCCTTGTAGACCTGCGGCTTGAGCTCGACGTCGGCCATCGCGCTCGCGCTCGAGGGCGTTCAGCCGTTGAGCGGCAGCACCATCGCGGGCCGCTCGATCTCGTGCTCGGCGCTGGTCGCGACCACGCCGGTGCCGATCGCGAAGAACTCGATCACGTGTGAGCCCCAGCCATGGCTTCGCTCCACGATTCTGGCCCCGACGATTCCGCCCGCCTGCAGCTCGTCGGCCTCACGCTGCATCCGCTCCATCGCCAGCTCGCGTGCTTCGTACAGCGCCTGGGTGAAGTTGGGCATCTCGATGTTGCGGCCGAGCTGGCGCAGCGAGGCGAGCATCCCCTGGCGCGCGACGTGATAGACGCAGTTACCCATCACCAGCCCGACTGGCCGGTAGCCCGCGCGCAGCAGGGTCGAGAAGTCCTGGCCACTCAGGTCGGAGGTGAATGGCCGGCCGTTGGGCGCGCGATGCAGCTCGCCACCGCGGTGCTTGACCGCGGTGCCCACTGCGATGAACTCGGCCAGATCCGCGCCCCACTCGTAGCGGCCGATGTCGAGGCGCACGCCGACGATCCCGTCGGCGCCAAGCTGATCGGCCTCCTCCTCCATCCGCGTCATCGCCAGCTCGCGCGCGTGGTACATCGCCTGCGTAAGAACGCCCATCTCCTGGCTCTGGTTCCACATCGCCTGCTGAAAGCCGATGTGGTAGATCGAGCTCCCGAGCACCAGCCCCAGCGGCTCGAAGCCCGACTGCTTGACCAGCAGAAACTCGTTCACCGACAGGTCGCTGGTGAAGAAGCCGCGGGCGACCTCCTGCTTCATCCGCTCGATTCGCTCGCGGCCGGAATCGGGAATCCCCGCGAGCGAGCCCGCCTCGTACGAGGCGGCGTGCGGCGCCTCCGCAGCGGGCACGTCTTGGGCCGGCGGGGCGCCAGCGGTGTCGTCGTCGCGCTTCAAGAAGCCCATCGCGTTCTCCTGGGAGGATATGGCGCCGCAGGCGGCCCAGTACGAGGCGGGCTCGCTGTCGGGGATTCCCGCCTCGGGCCGCGAGCGGATCGAGCGGATGAAGAAGGAGGTCGAGCGGGGCTTCTTCACCAGCGACCTGTCGGTCAACGAGTTCCTGCTCGTCAAGCAGTCGGGGTTCGAGCCGCTCGGGCTGGTGCTGGGGAGCTCGATCTACCACATCGGCTTTCAGCAGGCCATGTGGAATCAGAGCCAGGAGCTGGGGGTGC
>JAFAZB010000371.1 GCA_019240015.1 Solirubrobacterales bacterium | reverse complement strand
ATGAGGCTGCTGCTCGACGGATTCCGCGCCGACCCCCCCGAGAGCGTCGCGGGGCGCCGGATCCTCACCCGTCTCGTGACCCCCGCCGCGGTCCGGGGTCTGCGCCAGCCTTTCACCCGCGGGGCGGAAGAGCTCGTCGAGCGCGTGCTCGCAGCCGGCAGCTTCGACGCCGCCGGGGAGCTCTCCGATGCCTACGTGTTGAAGATGCTGTGCGACGCCACCGGTCTGCCTGAGCAAGGTCGTGAGCACCTGTTCGCCTACGGCGACATGGCGATGAACACCAGCGGTCCGCGCGACCGGCGCTACCTCGACTCGATCGAGCGGGCCGTACCGGCGGTCTCCTGGGTCGAGTGGGCGTGCAAGCGGGAGAACATCGCGCCGGGGGGCTTTGGCGCCCGCCTGTACGAGTTGGCCGACGCCGGAGAGTTCACCGAGGAGGAGGCGAGCTTCTTCGTGCGCGTATTCCCGATCGCCGGTTTCGACACCACCGCCTGCACGATCACCAACGCGATCTACAACCTCGCGGTCAACCCCGACCAATGGTCGCTGCTGCGCGACGATCCCTCGCTCGCGCGAAAGGCGTTCCAGGAGACCGTCCGCTACAACCTGGCGCCACAGCCGCTTTACCGCGCCACCACCAGAGAGGTCGAGCTGTCCGGGGTCACGCTGGCCGGCGGCCACAAGGTGCTGGCGTTGCTCGGCGCGGCCAATCGCGACCCGCGTCACTTCGAGCACCCGGACCGGTTCGATATCCGCCGCGACGCCACCGGCCACATCGGCTTCGGCACGGGGGTCCATTCGTGCATCGGGCAGCTGTTGGCGATGCTCGAGGGGGAGTGCCTGCTGGCGGCGCTTGCGCAGCGTGTGCAGCGGATCGAGCTGGCGGGCGAGCCGGTCCGCCGCGCCAACAACACGCTCCACAGCTTCTCCCGGCTGCCGGTCCGGGTCACGCCGCGCGCGCATATGCCTTGAGGTCGAAGTCAGCGCGGCGGGCCTGCTCTGGAGACAGCGATGCCCGGCGCGCCAGCAACTTGCGCGCCGCCACGTGGTCGCCGGGCCGCCCCACCGACTCCACTCCGAGCAGCCGCCCTCCGGCGAAGCACAGTGCAGAGAACCGGCCCTGCTCGGGATCGCCGATCACCACTGCGTCCTGCGCGCCCACGGTCAGCCCGGCAATCTGAAGCCTCAGCTGGCCCTGGTCGCTCCAGAACCACGGGACGGCGGTGTAGGCCCGATCGTCGCCGCTCACCCTGGCGGCCACCGCCCGCCCCTGGTCACAGGCGTTCTGCACCGATTCGAGGATCACGGGGCGGTCCGCAAACGGGGACGGAAACCGCGCGCAGTCACCGATCGCTGAGATCGCCGGGTCCGGGGTGAGCAGGCGCTGATCGACGCGGACCCCGCCGGCGACCGGCAGCCCAGCCACTGCGGCGAGCTCGTCGTCCGGGACGATTCCGATCGCAACCAGCACCACGTCGGCGAGCACCGTGTCCCCGTCGGAGGTCTCGACCGCGCGCGCCCTGCCGCCGTCCCCGACGATCCGCCGAACGCCGGAGTTGAAGTGAAGGTGCACCCCCTCCCGACGGTGCGCACGGGCGAAGAAGCGCGCGGTCGGCTCTGAGACCACCCGCCCCATCGGGAGCTCGGCGAGCTCGAACACGTCGACCTGTTTGCCCATCGCGCGCGCCACGGCCGCCACCTCGAGCCCGATGAAGCCCGCGCCCACGATCGCCACCCGCTCCGCGTCGAGCAGTCGCTCGCGTAGCTCCAGCGCCTGCGCGAGCGTGCGCAGGCTGAGCACACCGTCGAGCTCGCAGCCCGGGCACTCCAGCCTGCGATTGACGGCTCCCGTGGCGAGCACGAGGTGCTCGTAGCGGACCGCCGCCCCGCTCTCGAGCAGGACTCGCCGCATGTCGCGCTCGACCGCCACAACCCGCTCTCCGGCGAGCAGCTCGACCTCGTGGCTGTCGAAGTAGGACTCCGGGCGCAGCGCCACGTCCTTAGGCTGAGCGGTACCGGCGAGCAGCGCCTTGGACAACGGGGGGTGCTCGTAGGGGAGCCCCGGCTCGGCTCCGATCAGGACCACGGACCGCTCGAACCCGGCCGAGCGCAGCGACACCGCGGTTTGCAACCCAGCCTGCCCCGCGCCGACGATTACCACTGCGCCGTGCCGGAGCACGCGCGCTAGAGCTGCTCTTCTGGCAGCCGCACGAGCAGCCCATCGAGCTCGTCGGTCATCTTGATCTGGCAGCTGAGACGGCTGTTGGAGAGGCGCTCGCACGCGGTCGACTCGAGCATCTCGTCCTCCTCTTCTTGCACCGGGGGCAGACGCTCGAGGAACTGCTCGTCCACGTAGACGTGACAGGAGGCGCACATCAACTCGCCTCCGCACTCGCCGACGATCCCGTCGACCCCATTGGCGAGTGCCAGGTTGCGGACCGTGGCTCCCACCGGTGCGTCGATCTCGGTCCGCGCGCCGTCGGGCGACTGATAGATCACCTTCGGCATCAGCGTGCGTCGCCGGTCACCTTGACCGGAAGGTGCGCCCAGGTGTGAAGGGTGTTGTGGCGCCGGGGGGTCGGCTCGCCATCGAGCTCGAGTCGCGCCACTCGCCGCGACAGCGCGGTCAGCACCGCCTCGCCCTCGAGGCGAGCCAACGTCTGGCCCGCACACGAGTGGATCCCCGAGCCGAAGCCGAGCTGGGGCGTAGCGTCGCGACGGATCTCGAACCGATCCGGATCCTCGAACACTCTCGGATCTCGGTTGGCCGAGCCGAGGAACAGCGCCATCTTGATTCCAGCGGCGAGCTCGGAGCCGGCCAGCTCGCCGTCCCGCGTGGTCGTCCGGTAGAGGGGATGGATGGCTTGGGTGAAGCGCATCGTCTCCTGGAACGCTCTGCGGGCCAGCGAGGGATCGTCGCGCAGCAGCGCCCACTGGTCCGGGTTCACGGCGAGGTTGTAGATCGCATTGGTGATCGTGCTCGAGGTGGTGTCGACCGCCGCGGTCGGGAACACCCGCACGAACGCGTTGCCCATGTCCTCCTCGATCTCACCGGCGTCGACCGCGTCGAAGATCAGCTGGCCGATCGGACCTGGGCTGAGGCTGTCACGCGTGCACACCTGATCGACCCAGGCGACCGCGTCGACCGCGTGCTCGATCGACTCCAGGTACACCTCGTTGCGCGGCCCGCTGGTGTTCATCGCCATGTTGCCGTAGGCGATGATGTGCTCGCGTCCCTGCTCGGGCAGCCCCACCAGGTCGCCGATCACGCCGAGCACGAACGCGTCGGCCAGCTCGGCTGCGGCGTCGAAGCTGCCGCGGGCCACCAGCTTCTCGACGAGCGCCTGCGCAGCTCCGACGATCTGCTCGCGGGAGCGGCGAATCAGGCCGGGAGCGAGCATCCGCATGAACAGCCGGCGGATCGGATCATGCTCGGGCGGGTCGGGTCGGACCGCGTCGAGCAGCCCCCGGATCGCTTCCGTGTTCATGTGGGGGACCCGCGCAAGTGGCTCGTACTCCGGGCTGTCGAGCAGCGGCGGCTCGCGCTCGGGGTCGTGCAGGCCAAAGCCGCGGGTCGAACCGAACGTCTCCCAGTCGTCGAGCACCGCCTTCGTCTCGGCGTGACGCGCGACCACGTAATGCTCGTAGCGGGTCAGCCACACGACCGGGCCGGCATCGCGCAGCTGGGCGTAATAGGGGTAGGGGTCGGCGAGGAACTCGGGGGAGTACGGGTCGAGGTCGAGCTCCGGGAGCTGGGTCGTGGAGGGCGTCATCGCTGCGGCGCCTCCACCTGCCGGGGTGGCTGCCCGTCGGCCGCCGTCTGGCCCGTCGCCTTGCGTCCCACCCGGTCTGAGGGGGGCTTGAACAGACGGGTGTAGGGCACGTCGAGCTCGAAGATCCGCGCGGCGTTGCCGCCGAGGATCAGGTTCATGTCGTCCTGGGAGAGGCGCAGCGAGTTCAACTCGCGCAGGCTCCAGCCCCAGTAGTCCACCTGGTAGTGGACGATTCCCTCCTTGCGCAGCTGCACCGGATAGCTCGGGGGGGTGCGTCCGAGCTGTGAGTAGATCTGCATGCTGGCGCCCCAGTCGGTGCCCCACAGCAGCTTCTCCGGACCGATGTTGGGGTCCACCAGCGGGCGCTCGTACAGCTCCCGCCACCACAGCCCGGTCTCCACGTAGACGTTGTCGTGCGCCCCGACCACGTTCAGGCACTCTTCATACCAGCGCTCCCACCACCAAGCCTGGATCCCGCCGTGGTCGAAGATCAGCACGAGGTCCGGGAACGCGGCCGCGATGTCGTGCCCCCACAGCGGGTTGAAGTCCGCGGGCCCGAGGAAGCCGTAGGAGTAGGGGCTCGTGTAGCCCATCGGCACGCCCGTGTGGTAGCGCAGCGCGACGCCGTGCCGGGCCGCGACCTCGGCGATCCGCAGCATGTTCTCGACGGCCTCCACGCGGCTGACCGGGCGGCGATGGTCATACGGGACGGGCATGTAGGGCATCGACTCCCCGATCGCCACGAACCGGCCGCCGGCGAGCTGACGATCGAACTCCTCGCACACGCCGTCGATCGACCACTCCTCCCGTCCCTCCCGGCAGCGGACCATGTATTCGGTGATCCCGCAGGCGGCGACGTACTTCTCCGGCGAGCGCTCGACCAGCTCCAGGTTGAGCTCATCGGTCATCCCGAATGCGGGCAGCAGCACGCACATGTCGACGCCGTAGCAGTCCATGTCGTACTCGAGCCGTCCGGTGTTCTCGTACGGCACCAGTCCGGACATCGTCGCCCCGAGTGCATCCCATTGGCGCGTCTGGGCCGGTTTCTGTCCAGCCAGCGCGCCGCCCGCGGCGAACCGCTGCGCGTGGACGTGGGTATCGACGACGAATCGGCCGTGTTTCATTGAAGCTCCTCTCAGGACCCTTGATCGCGCTGCGCCCGCCTGCTCATCCCGCTCCCTCTGACCGTTGCGGATCTCCCCGCTCTGCGATCCAGCACACGTCTTGCCTTGCTCTGCTGCGCCCGCGGCAGCGAGCCGGCCGCGAGCACCTCGACCTCGGGGTTGACGCCGAGCCCGCTGCGCAGCGCCGCCCGCAGCGGGTCGCGCAGCGCTTCCGGGGCACCGGTCCCGGACGCGGCCTCTACCTGGATCGTCACCACCGGCAGCCCGCGCCGGCCGTCATCGAGCACGATCCGGTACTCGGGAGTTAGCTCCGGGTGGCTGCGGACGATCTCCTCGACCGCCGAGGGGAAGAAGTTCGCCCCGCGGTACCAGATCATGTCGTCGGTGCGCCCCTCGATGCGCTCGATCCGGGTGACGGTGCTGCCGCACGCGCAAGGGGTCGAGAACGTCAGCTGCCCCACGTCCCGGCTGCGGTAGCGCAGGAGCGGCTGGGTGTCGCCGATCAGGTTGGTGAACACGATCTCGCCGGTCTCGCCTTCGGGCAACTGCTCGCCGCTGTCGGGGTCGACGCACTCGACCGCCGCCAGGTCGTCCGCGATGTGCAGTGCCGCCGAGAACGGGCAATTGCCGCCCAGCGGCCACACCTCCGTCAGGCCGTACCCGTCGATGATCTCGCCCACGCCGTAGCGCTCGGCGATCGCCGCGTGGGTCGCGTCGACTGCGGCCCCCGGCTCGCCGAACGAGGTCACCGCCCGCAGGCCGCAGCTGGCGAGATCCACACCCATCTCCTGCGCCACTTCCGCGAGGTGGATGATGTAGGAGGCCGCCCCGGCGATCGCCCCGGGACGCAGCTCGGCGATCGCCAGCACCTTGGTGCGGGTGTCCCAGGTCCCGGCGAGCACCGGGATCGCGCCGCGCTCGCGCATCGCCTCGACCCCCACCGCCGGCCCGAGCAGGCCATCGACCGGACCGAGCAGCATGAACATCTCGCCGGGCGGTGGCGCCGGGTGGCGGTAGAAGCGGTCGAGCATCAGCCGCCAGTCGCGCCGCGAGACGACCCGCTTGAGCTTGCGCCCCGAGGTTCCCGAGGTGGTGAACAACCCCATCCACTGCTCCCGGGAGCTGCACGTGTACTCGCCGAACGGGGGGTGCGCGGACTGTTCGGCGTCGAGCTCTGTCCGGCTGGTGAAGGGGAGCCGGGCAAGATCCGCAATCCCCTCGATCTCCTCCGGCCGCACTTCGGCCTCGGTGAGCTTGCGCCGCCAGAACGGGGAGCGCTCGTATACGTACCGAACCATTGCGCGCAGCCGTTCGTCCTGGATCGCGCGCAACTGCTCGCGCGGGAGCGCGAGTGCGGCGGGATCGGTGACGTCGTAGTCGGGGAGCGCGGCGGTCACGGTGCGGCGCTCGTGGTCTTGGCCGGCGCGGGGGCAGTAGCTGAGACCGGAAAGTGACACGCGGCCCAGTGGCCGGGCCCGAGCTCGCGGAGCTCCGGGACCTCCACCGCGCAGCGCTCCTGGGCTCGCGGGCAGCGCGTCCGGAATCGGCACCCGCTCGGGGGATCCACCGGCGACGGAGGCTCGCCGCTGATCGTGCGCGCGACCGGCGTGCGCTCGGCGGCGGG
>JAFAZB010000019.1 GCA_019240015.1 Solirubrobacterales bacterium | reverse complement strand
CCCTACATGTACTTCCTCGACTTCGGCGACTTCGAGGTCGCCGGCGCCAGCCCCGAGCCGCTGATCACGGTCACCGGTAGGGAGGTTGCGACGCGGCCGATCGCCGGGACCCGGCCGCGCGGCGCGAGCGCCGAAGAGGACCGGCGGAACTCGCAGGAGCTGCTGGCCGACCCGAAGGAGCGCGCCGAGCATGTGATGCTCGTCGACCTGGGGCGCAACGACCTGGGGCGAGTGTGCGAGTACGGCAGCGTTGCAGTCGCCGACTTCATGGCGGTCGAGAACTACTCCCACGTGATGCACATCGTCTCGAGCGTGCGTGGCACCTTGCGCCACGGCGTCAGCGCCCTCGACGCGCTGCGCTCGGTGCTTCCCGCGGGCACGCTGTCCGGTGCTCCGAAGGTGCGCGCGATGCAGATCATCGATGAGCTCGAACCGATCAAGCGTGGGGGGTACGGAGGTGCGATCGGCTACGTCAGCTACACCGGCGACCTCGACACGTGCATCCACATCCGCACGGTGGTCGTCAAGGACGGCGTGGCGCATGTCCAGGCGGGGGGCGGCACCGTCGCGGACGCCAAGCCGGAATACGAGTTCCGCGAGTCGGTGGCCAAGGTCCAGGCGGTGCTGGCGGCGATCGAGCTGGCGGTCGCGCAACCCGAGTGGCCCTAACGGCGAGGCAGCAGCGACGGTGCGCGTCCTCATCCTCGACAACTACGACAGCTTCACCTACAACCTGGTCCAGTACCTGGGAGAGCTCGGCGCCGAGCTCGAGGTCGTGCGCAACGACCACGCCACGGTCGATCAGCTGCTGCTGCGAGGCTATGACCGGGTGCTCGTCTCGCCGGGCCCGTGCACCCCGAACGAGGCCGGCATCTCGCTCGAGCTGGTGCGGCGATTCCCCCAGGCCGGGGTCCCCACGCTCGGCGTCTGCCTCGGGCACCAGGCGCTGGTCCAGGCGTGGGGTGGACGCGTGATCCAGCATCAGCCGGTCCACGGCAAGACGACCGAGGTGCGCCACGACGGCAAGACGATCTTCCGTGGGCTGCGCGAACCGCTCCAGGTGGGCCGCTACCACTCGCTGGTCGCCGATCCGGAGCTGCCAGAGGTGCTCGAGCGCAGCGCGTTCGCGCACGACGTGGTGATGGCGGTGCGCCACCGCGAGCTGCCCGCCGAAGGCGTCCAGTTCCACCCCGAGTCGGTGCTCACCGAGCAGGGTCGGGAGTTGCTGGCCAACTTCCTGGGGTCCCGGGCATGACCGCGCCACAGGACCTCCTCACCCGCGCGATCGACTCGCTTGCGAGCGGCCGCGATTTGAGCCGGCAGGACGCCGGACGCGTGCTGTCGGAGATCATGGCCGGCGAAGCATCGGAGATTCAGATCGCCGCATTCCTGGTCGCGCTGCGGACCAAGGGGGAGACGGTTCAAGAGCTGGCCGGGCTGGCAGAGACGATGCGCGCGTTCGCCTCCCGAGTGCACGTGGACCACCGCGACCTGCTCGACACCGCCGGAACCGGCGGCGGCCGGAGGACCTTCAACGTGTCGACGACGGCGGCGTTGATCGCGGCCGGCGCCGGGTGCACGGTCGCCAAGCACGGGAACCGCTCGGCCACGGGATTGTCCGGCTCGGCCGACGTGCTCGAGGCGCTCGGCGCGCGTATCGACCTCACGCCCGAGGCCGTCGCGCGGTGCATCGAGGACGTCGGCTTCGGCTTCATGTTCGCCCCGGCCCACCACCAAGCGACGCGCTACGTGGTGCCGGTGAGGCGGGAGCTTGCGGTGCGCACGATCCTCAATTTCCTGGGGCCGCTGACCAACCCCGCGGGCGCCAGCCGCCAGCTGATCGGGGTCTCGGACCCCGCATATCTCGAGACGATGGCGGGCGCGCTGGCGGTGCTCGGCACCACCCACGCGCTGCTCGTGTCGAGCGAGGACGGGCTCGACGAGCTCAGCATCTCAGCGCCGACGACGGTAGTCGAGGTGGCGGGCGAGCAGCTGCATCGCTACACGGTCAGCCCGGAGGAGGTGGGGCTGACGCGCGCCCCGGCCGATGCCGTGCCCGGCGGAGATCCGAGCGACAACGCCCAGATCACGCGCCAGATCCTCGATGGTGAGCCCGGCCCGCCCCGCGACTTGGCGGTACTCAACGGCGGCGCCGCGATCTACGCCGGCGGCGGCGCGCCCTCGCTGGCCGAAGGTGTGCGCGCCGCCGAGCACGCGGTCGACTCCGGCGCCGCGCTCGCGGCGCTCGGGCGTTTCCTCGCGCGGACCCAGGAGCTGGCGCCGAGATGAGCGGTGGCGTGCTCGAGGGGATCGTGGCGGCGACGCGCGAGGAGGTGGCGCGACGCAAGGCCGCGGTGCCCGTCGACGAGCTCGAGCGGGCCGGCCACCAGCGGCTGATCGACGGCACCGTGCGCCCGTTCGCGCCGGCGCTCGCGCGGCCGGGCCTCTCGCTGATCGCCGAGCACAAGCGCAGATCCCCCTCGGCTGGAGCGATCAGGGAAGAGCTCGAGCTCGAAGTGGTCGTCAGGGCCTACGAGCGCGGTGGCGCGTCGGCGCTCTCGATCCTCACCGACGGTCCCAGCTTCGGTGGCTCGCTCGAGGATCTCCGAGCCGCGCGTACGGCGGTCCCGGTTCCGATCCTGCGCAAGGATTTCATCCTCGATCCCTACCAGCTGGCGGAGTCGCTCGCGGCCGGCGCGGACGCGATCCTGTTGATCGTCGCGGCGCTGGCGGACGACCAGCTAGAGCGCCTGCACGCCCACGCCGTGTCGCTCGGGCTGGCGGCGCTGGTCGAGGTCCACGATCGGCGCGAGCTGGAGCGCGCGCTGGAGGCCGGCGCCCAGGTGATCGGGATCAACAATCGCGACCTGAGCACCTTCGAAGTCGACGTCCGCCGCACCCACGAGCTGTTGCCGCTGATCCCAGCCGGCAAGCTGGTGGTCGCAGAATCCGGCTTCCGCAACCGGGCCCAGATCGAGGAGCTTGAAGCCGCGGGCGTCGACGCGGTGCTGGTCGGCGAGGCGCTGATGCGCTCGCCCGACATCGAGGCCGCGTGTAGAGCGTTGATGGGGTAGGAGGGCTTGTCTCGCTGCGCGGCCGGGCGGCGAGGGGC
>JAFAZB010000281.1 GCA_019240015.1 Solirubrobacterales bacterium | reverse complement strand
CGCTGTTCGACGCTCACCGACACAAGACGCTCGCCACCTTGCGAGCGGACGGGTCGCCGCGTATCTCCGGGATCGAGGCTGCCTTCGAGGGGGGCGAATTGGTGTTCGGCTCGATGCCGAACGCTCGCAAGGGCGCGGATCTCCGCCGGGATCCGCGGTTCGCGCTGCACAGCGCCACCGTCGACCCGGTCGAGGGGTCGGAAGCGGCGTGGCCGGGCGAAGCGAAGATCTCAGGTCGGGCGATTGCTGCCGGGCCGTCCACCCACGGAGCGGACGGAGACCGCTTTCACGCCGACATCGCCGAGGTTGTGCACACCCACCTCAATCCGAAGGCTACGAGGCTCGTCGTCGAGTGGTGGACGCCGGCAAACGGGTTGCGAACGATCGAGCGCGAGTGACCCTCGATCGCGTTGCGAGCGGGTCCTAGGTTGGCCGCCGCTCCGGCCACCGTCGCCGAATGCGAGCTCAGCCAGACGCAGTGGAACACGGCGATTGCCGTCGCGGGCGGAGGATCGAGCTGGGAGGACCGTGGCCTCCGGTGGTCCTGGCAGGAGCACGACAGACAGCTGATGCTCAACTTCCCGCGCGCGGCCCATCCGGCGGCGGTCAGGGATGGGCTCGAGTTCGCGCTCGAGCGCAACGCTCGGATCGTCGGGGCGTGGCTCTCGCCGGAAACCGACGTCAGGACGCTCGAGTCGGCCGGCTTTGAACGTGGCTGGGAGCCATGGTGGATGGCCGCGCGCCTCGACGCGATGAAGGGCTCAGACGACCGTCGCGTTGTGCTGTGCACCGACGTCCCGGAGTACGGGCCGGGGGGTCAACGGCTCCTATCGCTCGCACGCGGCGAGCAACCTCGCGCCCGGCACGCGGTTGCGCGAGTGGACGGACACTTCGCCGGGCGGGCGTGGAGTCTCGTTGACGGTCCTGTCGCTGGTGTGTACGACATGGAGGTGTGGCCGCGATTCCAGCGGCGCGGCTTGGGCCGCGCGCTGTTGCGCATCGTCTGTCAGGCTGCGCGGGCGGCGGGCGCGAACCGAGCGGTCCTCAACGCGACGCCCCAGGGAGAGCGGCTGTACTCGGCCGAGGGCTTCGTTCACGTCGGCCGTGGGATCACGTACTGGTACCACCTCAGCCGCGCCCCGTGAGTTAGCTCACGCGCGGCATGCCTCGAGCACGGCCTCGGTGTCGGTGGCGAGCTGGACGTGCATGTTGTCTTTCATCATCCGCAGCGCCGCCTGCGCCAGTTGCTCGTCGATGTGGGCGATTGCGTGCGTAGGTATCACCACCTCGAAGTGGCGCACGTAGCCGTCGAGAGCGGAATAGAGGATGCATTGCTCGGTGACCTGTCCGGCCAGCACCAGGCGCGTGATCTCCTCGCGATGCAGCAGGTATTCGAGCAGCGTCTCGTAGAAGATCGAGTGGCGGGCCTTGACGATGAACGGCGCATCGTCGGGGGGCAGCACCGGCTCGACCAGGTCGGGCCTGGCGCCGGCGAGCGCTCGCCGGGCTATGTCTCTTGGTCCGGCCGACCAATCGCCGTGGTTGTCGTTGACGTAAACGATCCGCAGCCCCTCCTCGCGGGCGGCTGCGACCAAGGCGCACACGTCGTCGAGCGCTCGCTGCGCGGAGGCGGCCAGCGGCTCGGCGTCCTCGTGCTCGTATGGATTGAGCATGTCGATCACGATCAGCCCGGCGTTCATCGGATCGGCCTTACCCGAGCTCGCTGATGTGCATGCGTCAAGTCGGACGGGGACCTAGCCGCGGGCTCTCGCGGACCGGCTGGGCGACCCCGATCAGGTTGCCCTCGCTGTCGTAGAAGAACGTGCCCAGCTCGCCGGTCCCCTTGCTCGGGTAGTTATCGGGGGCGGCGATCGTATCCCCGCCGGCCTCGAAGCCGGGCATCTCGAACCGCGCGAAGCTCACGCCCCGCGCTCGCAGCTCGGCCAAGGTCGCCTCGAGGTCCTCGACCTCGAATGCCATCTGGGTCGATGCTCCGGACGGCGCCCCCGCCGAGCTGAACAGATGAAACTCGGTTGGCCCGCACACGTAGCGCAGGCCGCCGGTGCGCTCCTCGACCGGCTCCAGCCCGAGCTTCTCACGGTAGAACGCGCGCGCCCGCTCGAGGTCCTGCGCAGGGAGCTTGGTGACGGTGTGGGCGTTGCTCAGCGCTCCGGGCATCTCGTCTCCTCAGGCCTTCGGGGTTAGAGCGAGACTACGGATCCGAGGTGGCTCTGCGGCGAGCGAACCTCGGGGCGGTGGCGCTGGGAGATGTCGTGGAGATAGCTGGCGGTGACTGCGTCCGTGATCCGCTGCGCGCTGGGGCGCCGAGCGGGCCCGCGATCGCTGCTGGCCGAGCGGTGAGCGGCCCGGTTTCGGGCCGTGGTGTGGGGTCGGGGGCGAGTGAGAGTTTTCATGTTGGGTGCTCCCGTGTCTCGAGGTGGGCGTGGGCTGCTCCCCGGTCCTGCGCGTCGCGATGGTGCGTGATCAGCACGGACCGTGGCGAGTGCGCTGCGACGGCCTCGGCGACGCTTCCGATCACGACGCCGGCGAGCCCGGTGCGCCCGTGGGACCCGAGCACGATCAGGCTTGAATCGTGCTCGTCGGCGACGTTGACGATTCCCTGCCAGGTCGGCGTGGCCTCGGTCGTCGCGGCGCGCGCGTCGAACCCCGCTGCTTGCGCGAGCGAGGCGCCTTCTGCGGCGGTCTCTTCGGCGGCCCGCTCGACCTCGGAGATCTGCGCGGCGTCGAATCGAACTCCGCCGGATGGGATGAACCCGACGTCGAACGGGTGCCAGACGGTGAGCACCAGCGCGGCCCGTCCTGCGGTCAGCTGCCGTCCGGCTTCCTCGATCGCGAGCTGCGCGAGCTCGGAGCCGTCGTAAGCGAACACGACCGGACCCCGCGGGTGATGGCGGCGTTCCGCGGTCATGGCCGGGCAGCCTCTTCGGCTAGCGGGCGCTGGTGTGGGTGCTCGCGGACGGCGGCCAGCAACGGCGGCGAGTACCACGCGGCGCCCTCTCCGCTCATGAAGCGTTCGAGGTCCGGCGTCTGCGGACGCGCGCCTCCGAGCGCGTAAAGCAGGACTGCGGCGAGAGCGCCGCTGATCGCGATCCCCAGCCCGATCCAGAGCACGATGCCGGTGCCGGTCCTCGGGTTACCACCGACGGTGGCGGCGAAGTGCGCGAACACCGGCGCGACCAGGAAAGCGGCCACCGCGCGGAGCAGCTCGACGATCGCGAACACCCGCTGCAGGCTCGCAGCGGGCAGCGAGAAGCCGGCGACGAACAGCGCTGGGGCGACCGCCGCGCCGAGACCGATCCCGGTCAGCCCGGAGCCGAGCAGGGTGAGCGCCTGCGTCGGCGGGACCTGGATCCGTAACACGGCGATCCCCGCGGCGAGGAACGCCATCCCGACCATGGGCAGGTACTGCAGCTGGCGTCGCTTCAGCACCACGCCGAGGGCCACGGCCGTCAACAGCGCGCCCCCCAGCTCGGGCAGGAACAGGAGCCCGAGGTGCAGCGGTGTGTAGTGCGGGGCCAGCGCGGTCGCCGTCAGGTCGGTCGCGGTCACTGAGGCGGCAGCCGCCGTCAGCGCCACGACGATTCCCGCGACCGGCACCGTGCTGGTCAGCATGCTCCGGATCGTCAATAGCGGTTGCTTGCTGCCGTACTGGTTGATGATCAGCGCGAGGATCAACGCCAGCCCACCCGCCAGCGGCGCGAACGTCTGCGCCTCCAGGAAGCGATGGGTGAGCAGCTGGGAGGCGCCATAAAACGCCGCCACGCAGCCCGCTGCGGCGAGGCCAAGCGCCAGCGGGTCCCGCGGCGCGTCCGGGTCGGCGGGCGGGGCGTCCTCGAATGTCAGCAGCGACAGAACGAGCGCCGCGAGCGAGATCGCGGCGATGACCCAGAACAGCGGCCGCCACCCGTGGGCACTTGCCTGGATGCCGCCAATCGTCGGTCCAACTGCGACCGCGCCGAAGATGCAGACGTTCATGATCATCGCGGTCGCGCGGATCTTCGGCAGGCCGAAGCCGATCGCCAGCGGCGGAACGGCCGCAATCAACAGCAGGCTGGTGCACAGGCCCTGCAGCACGTGGCCGATGATGAACATCGTCGGATTCTGCGCGGACGCGCCGAGCACCGAGCCAATCACGAGCAGCGCGGCGTAGAGGACCATCATCCGTCGCTGGGGAAGCACCTGCGCGAGCTGCACCGCGAGGACCGTCCCGACGGCGTAGGCGGCGTTTGCCAGCCCGAGCCCGAGGCTCATCGTCTGCATGCTCATGTGCAGCTGGCGGCCGATGATCGGCGTGAGCGGCTGGAGTGCGGCCGAGAGCCCCAGATAGGGCACCAGCGCGAAGATGACCATCGCCGCCGAGGCGGGGTAACGGCCGGCGAGCGGACCTTGTCGCATCAGGAGCGTCCCGCCTGAAGCCCTGCCGCGCGGCGGCTGCCAAGCTGCCCGCCGGCAACGCGGCGCGAGCGCAACGCGGCGCCGACCGCGGCCACCTGCCCGCGCCTGGGTCGTCGGCGCCCCAGCTGGGTGCTGACGATCGCGGTCGCGTCCGCGAGCCGCCGGCTAGCGAAAAAAGGAGGAGAAGTGGAACCGAGTCTCATGTTGATCTCTGTCGAGGGTTGAATCGGAGGCTAAAATGGAGGATGCCTCCACAAGATACGGAGGTTGCCTCCGTTTGTCAACCCAACGCCTCATGAAGATCGCAGAAAAGTCAATCTCGCTGTCGCCCGCAGCGCCAAGCGCGCGGGCGCCAGGCGACACCGTTCGCAGCCGTGAGGTCCGGGGCGGGGTGGAGGGGGCCCGTACCGGCGGGAATCTCCTGTAGCGCGCCGACGAGGAACTTGCCGAGCGGGTGGCCCATCTGGCTGAACGAGCCGGCGCCGGCGCCGCCGGCGACGGTTGGCCCATACTTGGCCAGGATCGCTTTTTAGAGCCGCATGTCCGGGCCGTTGTGATCGTCGGGCGGGGTCAGCTCGGCGTCGTTACATCTTGGTGACATCTGGCGCACCAAAACCAGCGAGCGTAGGCGCGTCTACGCCTCTGGCCGGAGAGGTGGGGACATCCAATCCGACCAAAGGAGCTGTTCTATGCGTGGACGCTTGAG
>JAFAZB010000140.1 GCA_019240015.1 Solirubrobacterales bacterium | reverse complement strand
GGGCGGCCACCGCCCGCAGCCAGGCGCGCTCGGACTCCCGGCGGGCGATCATTCTGGTAGCGGCCGCGGGCGTGCTCGCCCTGATCGGCGCGCTGGCGTTGACCACGGTCCTGGTCGGCTCGATGCGCAGACCGCTCGATGCGCTGGTGCGGGCCACGAGGACGCTGGCGGCGGGCGACCTCGAGCGTCGCGTCGAGCCGGCCGGCCCGCGCGAGCTGCAGGACCTCGGCAGCGCGTTCAACAAGATGGGCGAGGACCTGTCGGGTGCGCAGCGGCGAATCGAGGCGGACCGCAAGCGCCTGGCGGTGACGATCGAGAGCCTCGGCGACGCGCTGATCGTCACCCGTCCCGGCTCGAGCGAGATCGCGACGGTCAACCCACGGGCCGCCGAGCTCGTCCCCGAGCTGGCTCCCGGCAACCGGGTCGACGGCGAGGACAGCCCACTGCCTCCGCTGCAAGCCGCGCTCGGTCGGGAGCGGGAGATCGAGCACCGGGGCCGCACTCTGTCGGTGACCGCGGCGAGGCTCGGCAACGAGTCCGAGGGAACCGTGTGGACCGTGCGTGACATGAGCGACCGCGCCCGACTCGAGCGCGCGAAGAGCGAATTCGTCGCCACCGCATCGCACGAGCTACGCAGCCCGCTGACCTCGATCAAGGGCTTCATCGAGTTGCTGGCGCGCTCGCCCGAGAACATGTCCGAGCGTCAGCAGGAGTTCGTCGACATCATCTTGCGCTCCACCGACCGGCTCGTGGACCTGGTCAACGATCTGCTCGACGTGGCGCGGATCGAGGCCGACCGGGTGGAGATCAACCGCCGCCCGATCGACGTCGGCGAGGCGGTACGCGAGGTCGCCGAGCTGATGGGGCCCCGGATCGCCGAGAAGAACCAGCGGCTTGGCCTGTACGTCGCCCCGATGCTGCCGCTGGCGCTGGCCGATCCCGGCCGGGTCCGCCAGATCGTGGCCAACCTGCTCACCAACGCGCACATGTACACAGGGGAGGGCGGGAGGATCCACGTCGGCGTCGAGGCGGACCGGGCCTGGGTCCGGATCGTGGTCGCCGACTCGGGCGTGGGGATGTCTTCAGAGGAGACCAGCCGCGTGTTCGAGCGCTTCTATCGGGGACCGAGCGGCAACGCTTCGGCCCCCGGCACCGGGCTGGGGCTGGCGATCGTGAAGTCGTTGGTCGAGCTGCACGAGGGGCGGATCGAGGTGGAGAGCGAACCCGATCGCGGCACCAGCTTCTACGTGCTGCTCCCCGCAGCCGTCCCCTCCCCCGAGTCCGGGTCCACGCTGGAGGCGATCCGCGGCCGCCGGGTGCTGGTCGTCGACGACGAGCCAGACATCGCCGAGCTGATCGCCGGTCAGCTCTCGCCCCTGGAGGTCCACACGACGATCGTGACCAGCGGCGAGGACGCGCTCGTAGCGCTGCGGTCAGACCGCTACGACGCGATCACGCTCGACATCCTGATGCCGGGGATGGACGGCTTCGAGGTGCTCCGCCAGATCAGGTCGGACCCGGAGCTGCGCGCTACCCCGATCCTGTTCGTGTCGATCTTCTCGGGGCGTCAGGAGCTGGCGGGCGAATGGGTGGTCTCGAAGCCGATCGACGCCGATGAGCTGCGCGAAGTGCTCGCCGCGGCAGTGCGCGCGGGGCGCTCGCGGGTGCTGGTCGTGGGCCGCCGGGAAATGCAGCCCGCGCTCGAACCGGCGCTGAATGAGCTCGGGATCGAGCACCAGTGGGAGACCAGCGGCGCGGCGGCGGCGAGGGTGTGCGGCGAGCGCCGCTTCGAGGTGGCGCTGATCGACGTCGGGATCCGCAACCCCCAAGCCGTGCTTCAAGCGCTCGACCTCCGGGGACGGCGACTTCGCCGCGCGGTGATCCTGTTCACCGACGGAGTCACCACGGCGCCGGACGGGATCGAGCAACTGGGGATGGAGGTGGTCCCCGTGGAGCACGCCGCCCAGGTGCTGCTCTCGGCGCTGCGCGCAGATCGAGAAGCTAGGCTGGATGGGGATGGCGGTCCACAGCGAGGCTGAGCTGGCAGAGGAGATCGAGCGCCTGCGCGCCGAGCTGGCACGCCGTGAGCGCGAGGCAGCCGACAAGGAGCTCCAGCTCGAGCGCTACGCGGCCGATCTGCGCGAGACCTTCAAGCAGGAGCGGGCCCGCTCCCAAGAGCTCAGCCGCTCCTACATGGCGACGGTCCGCGCGCTTTCAAACGCGGTCGAGGCTCGCGACGCCTACACCGGCAAGCACGCCGAGCGAGTCGCCGCGTACGGGATGGCGGTCGCGCGCGCGCTCGGGCTGTCGGCCGAGTCGCCCGAGATCGAGTTCGGGTTCCTCCTGCACGACATCGGCAAGCTGGCGATACCGGACGCGATCCTGTACAAGCCGAGCGCCCTGACCGAGGAGGAGCGCGCGCTGATGGCGCGCCACCCCGTGCTCGGCGCGGACATCGTGCGCGGGATCGACTTTCTCGGGGGGGCCGGCCAAGTGGTACGCCACCACCACGAGCGCTGGGACGGGCAGGGCTACCCGGACGGGCTGAGGGGCGAGGAGATCCCGATCACGGCCCGGGTGTTCGCGGTCGCCGACGTACTCGATGCGCTGACCACCGACCGTCCGTACCGCCCCGCGTCAACGATGCCGATCGCCCGCGAGAGCATCATCCGCGAATCCGGCAGCCACTTCGATCCAGGCGTCGTGGAGGCATTCGCCTCGATCCCGCTCGAGACGCTCGAGCGGATCGGCGCCGAGATCCGCTGATGCAGAGCGTGCTGGTCGTCGACGACGACCCGTTCATCCGCAAGCTGGTCGCCACCACGCTCGAGGACGTCGGCGAGTTCGAGCTGCACGAGGCGGCCGACGGGTTGGAAGCGCTGGAGATAGCCCAACGAGAGCGACCGACGCTCGTGTTCCTGGACGTGGACATGCCCCGTCTCGACGGGATCGACGCCTGCCGGCGTCTACGCGAGGACCCGACGACCGGCCGCACCACGATCGTGATGCTGACCGCCGCTCATGGCGACGACGTCGAGCGCCGGGCCGAAGACGCCGGCGCCGACCTGTTCTTGACCAAGCCGTTCAGCCCGCTCGATCTGCTGCGCCTGGTCGACCGCCTGGGGAGCGCCGGCGGCCCGGGCGCTAGGAGATCTTGATCAGCACGATCGTGTTCAGCACGAACGCGATCGCGAACACGATCGTCCAGCGGTTCAGGTTTCGCTCAACCAGCGACCCGCCACCGAACGGGCCGGCGCCGGTGCCGACACCGAACGCTCCCGAGAGCCCGGAGTCCTTGCCCGAGTGCATCAGGATCAGGAACACCAGCACCACGCACAGGAACACCTGGACGACGTCGAGAATCGTGGTCACGGGCCGATGGTAGCTCCTCGCCCTTGGTGCGGGCTCGCCTGATCGCGCGGCTCGTCCTTGCCCTTGGCGCGATCGAGCGCTCGCAGGATCTCGATCGCCTCCGCCCGCAGCGCGCGGTCGACCGCCTGGTAGTCGGCTTCCGAGAGCTTCCCGGTGCGGCGGTCGAGCTCCGCGTCACGCAGCTCCCGGTACTTCGCCTCGCGCGCGGCCTCGAGCTCGGCGAGCTCGGCCTGCTGGAACGCGGTGGGCGCCCGGCCGGCCCGGCTGCGCCGCAGCGGCGTCGAGACGAGCGCTACCACGAGCGCCAGCGCGGCGAGCACGATCAGGAACTCGACCATCTGAGGCTAGGCCGGCTCGCGCGCCGGAAGCGAGCGCGAGGCCGCGCCTCGCGCGCGATAGGCCGCCGCCGCCCGTCGCCTCGCGAGCGCCGGGATCGGCCACAGCGCGATCAGGCCGCCGATCGCGATCACGAGCGCCCCCAGCCAGATCCAGGTGACCATCGGATCGACGATCAGCAGGAACTCGACCGGCCAGGGGTGGCTGATGAACCGTGCCGCCAGCTCGCTGATCGCTTGGTCACGCTGCTGCCACAGCGGGGCCAGCACGCTCTGCGCGTGCGCCGGGGAGAGGCTCGCGGCCCTCAGCCGCGTCATCGCCTGGCCGAGCGCGGCGGCAAACACACGGTCCCCTTCCGCGATCAATGGCTGAAGTGGCGTCAGATCTGGATTGATCACGGTCCAGATGTCCTTGGTCAACCCCGCTCTCAGCCCCACCTGGCTGTCCGAGGAGCCGTTGAAGAACCGCCCGATCACGCCCAGCGTGGGGTCCTGTGAGGGATAGAAGCCGCGGCTGGTGGTCACCGTGGTCACGTGCTTGCCGCCCTTTGCGACGTCGAGCACCGCGCCGAAGGAGATCTTCGCCGGGGTGGCGGCGGCGATCGGGCGCACGTAGCCGATCCGGTAGCC
>JAFAZB010000110.1 GCA_019240015.1 Solirubrobacterales bacterium | reverse complement strand
GTGAGGGATAGAAGCCGCGGCTGGTGGTCACCGTGGTCACGTGCTTGCCGCCCTTTGCGACGTCGAGCACCGCGCCGAAGGAGATCTTCGCCGGGGTGGCGGCGGCGATCGGGCGCACGTAGCCGATCCGGTAGCCGTCCACCTGGACGTGCTGACCCGGCGCCAGCACCGCGTCGTGCGAGTGCTGGAACGAGGAGGACGCGGCGACGCCGACCAGCATCACCGCGAGGCCCGCATGGACTATGTAGCCGCCATAGCGCCGGCGGTTGCGCCGGACCAGCTGGACGAGCGCGATCGGCCACTGGTCGCCGGTCATCGCCCGCCGCGCCGCTGCGCCGCGCGCCAGCTCCTGCACCACGGTGGCCGCCACGAAGGCTCCGAGAGCGAACATCACCAGCGCGAAGGGCCGCGTCGCGGCGCTCGTGAACAGCGCCAGCGCGGCCAGCGTCGTCAGCGCGGTGGCCGCCGGGAAGCTGAAGCTCCGCCTCAGGTTCGAGGCCGTGACCCGGCGCCAGGCGATGATCGGGCCGACGCCCGAGAGCAGCACGAGGACGAGCGCCAGGGGCACGATGAACGGCCGGAACGCCGGCGGTCCGACCGACACCTTGGTGCCCGTCAGCGCTTCGGAGATCAGCGGGAAGAACGTGACCCAGAAGATCACGAACACCATCGCCACCAGCACCAGGTTCTGGAACAGGAACACGGCCTCGCGTGAGAGCAGCGAGTCGAGCCGCGCCTCGGATTGCAGGCGCTCGCGCCGCCACACCACCAGCCCGATCGACGCCGAGACCATCACCGCCAGCAGCGCCACGAACGGGATCCCCAGGGTGGATGCGCCGAACGCGTGGATCGAGTCCAGGATCCCGGAGCGGACCAGGAACGTTCCCAGGATCGCCAGCGTGCCGCTCGCGAGCACCAGCGACGCGTTCCAGACCTTCAGCATCCCCCGCTTCTCCTGGATCATGATCGAGTGGATGAAGGCGGTGGTGCAGAGCCACGGCATCAGCGCCGCGTTCTCGACGGGATCCCACGCCCAATAGCCACCCCAGCCCAGCTCGGTGTAGGACCAGCGCGCGCCGAGCAGGATGCCGATCCCCAGGAACAGCCAAGCCGCGAGCGCGAAGCGGCGCGTAACCGCGATCCACTCCGATCCCAGCCGCCCGGTGATCAGCGCTCCGATCGCGAATGCGAACGGGATCGTCAACAGCGTGTACCCCGAATACAGCATCGGGGGGTGGATCATCATGCTCGGATGCAGGAGCAGCGGGTCGAGCCCCGCGCCTTCCGCCGGCGGGGTGGCGGTGGTCGCGAACGGATTGGCCGCGAAGATCGTGAGCGAGATGAAGAACGCGCCGAAGCCGAGCAGCACCGCGGTCGCGTAAGGAGCGATCTCGCGTGCGCGCCTGCGCGTCAGGAACAGGATCAGACTCGACCACAGCGACAGCAGGAAGACCCACAGCAGCAGCGAGCCTTCCTGGGAAGACCACGCGGCGGCGGCCTTGTAGAACGTCGGCGTGGTGGTCGAGGAGTGGGCCGCGACCACCTTGAAGGAGAAGTCCGAACGCAGGAACGCGGCCTCCAGGATCACGAAGGCCGCCGTCGTCAGCCCGGCGAGCGCGTACACCGAACGGCGGCCGGAGTCGACCCACTCCTGCCGGCCCGCGCGCGCGCCGAACAGCGACGCCCCGACGCCATAGGCGGCGACCAGCAGCCCCAGGATCAACAACGAGCGCCCGACGACGGCCATCAGCGGGGGAGTCCGATCGGCAGGAGGCGCGGGCGTCCCGGTTGCCGCAGGCGGGCCGGTTGCCGCGGGCGCCCCGGTTGCCGCAGGCGGGCCGGTTGCCGCAGGCGGGCGCGCCCCCGAGAGCGCACGTGGGCCATCAGTAGGAGGCCGCCGCGGTTTGGTACTTGGACGGGCTTTTCGTGGTCAGCGATTTGGCCTGGCCGATGAAGCCCGACCCTCCCTCCTGGACATCGACCAGCACGCCGCGGCCGGCCTGGAACGGGTCCGGGACGATCCCCGTGTAGCGGACCGGCACGGAGAGCTTG
>JAFAZB010000053.1 GCA_019240015.1 Solirubrobacterales bacterium | reverse complement strand
GACCTGCTTGGCGCGGATGAGAGGGGAGCGTCACGGCCCCGGAGCCATCGTGACCCGCCGTCTCACTGCTGGCGACGAGCAGGGCGCTCTGAATCTCGCGAGGACCCCAGCTTTCCGGCCGCCGACAGTGTGGAGCCGACCCTGCTGCTCCGGGTCGAGAGCGGGGGGTGAGGACGAGTTTGACGATGTTCGTTGTTCACGAGTTGGCTTTGAGTGTGTGTAGCTGCTCGACCGCCGATGGCCCGAGAGTCGCGTTGGCTCGGGCGAGTGCCGCGCCGAGCTGGTGGGCGGGCCAGTCGGCGGGTAGCAGTTCGTGTGGCAGAGCGGGGTCTTGTGCGACTGCGTCGTAGATCGGCTGGGTGGCCTGGTAGAGCCGCGCGATCGGCGATGAGTTCTCCCCACCGGCTCGGCCTGAGGGATTGGCGAGCATGCGGCTGGTGGTTCGCGCGATTTCGCGGTAGCGTTCGGCCAGCCGGTCGAGCTCCCACAGGTCACGAGCGATGGAACAAGCGTTGGAGCTCGCGAGCGTCAGACCCACGCGCAGTATGCGACCCGCTTGCTCGTCGGTGCCGAAGGCCTGGGCGAGCTGGTGCCAGCGATCATCGGGGGAGATAAGCAGACCAGGGCGCAATAGTCCGTAGCCGGCGATTCGAGCTGCGCGGCGCAACCGGTCGCGGCGTGGACGGTCGCGTTCGGGAAAGTCATAGAGGAGTCCTGCGAACGTGCCGTCCCACGGTGGCGACCCCTCGCGAAAATGCTCTGTCCAGCGTCGTTGAGCGACCGCGACCGCCGACCCCACGGTGTATCGAGCGCTGCGTCCGATGCGCTGTGAAGTCACTTGTCCGTCGTTGCGCAGTCTCAGGATGACGGCTCGCGCCGCGGTCGGCGGCAGGCCGAGCTCGCCGGCCACCGCGAGAACCAGGCCCGCGTTGGCCGTCCCGTCGTCGATCAGCGACACCAGTCCGAGCGCGAAAAATACGATCCCTGGCGACGAGCGACGCTGTGCGGTATTGTTCACGAACGGAAAGCCTAACGTCTAGCATCAACGATTGGGATCGAGGACGGAGCGCATGTTCGATCGCCGGTACGCCTATCTCGCCAGCACGATCTACGCGGCGGCGCTCGCCGGCACGTTGATCGCGGGTGCAACAACCGCGTTCGTCATCGTGCTGGTGGTTGGAGGACCGATCACGGGAATTTCCTATCGGCGGTCGTCCCGGCATGATCGCGAGTGAGATCCGGCGGCACCGCGCTGTGGTGCTGCCGCGCTGGGCCGAACCTACCCTCGCCATCGATGCTTCCTCGGCGCCAGCCCGATCCTCGGCTCCGGCGCCGCCTTCTTGATCCGCCGCGTGCCTCGCGATCTCCGTCAGGCGACGAGCATCCCGCCACCGACGACGAGCCACCCGCATCGCGCGGATCTCAGGCAGGTCGTGCGCGGCGGACGGGCTACCGAAGCCAGCCGGGTAGATCGCCGAGTTTGGGGGCGCGCTCACTCGCGATTCCGGTGAGCGCCGCCTCGAGTTCCTCCAGCTCGGCCCGGCCCAGCCGCTCCGCGATCTCGGCGTGGATCCGCCCAAAGATCTGAGCGCTCAAGGCGAGCATCTCGTTACCAAGCGCGGCACGTTTGACCAGCGCCGCGCGTTGGTCTTCGGGGTGGGCGACGCGGTGAACGTACCCGAGGGTCTGCAAGCTCGCGACGGTCTTGGCTGCTGCTTGCTTGGTGACCCCGAGCCGGCGTCCGAGCTCGGAAACCGTGACGCCGTCTGGGCCAACGGCCTGCAGCGCGAACCCATGAATGGGGCGCGCTCCCGGGTGGCCGGCGTCGGCGAGCTGGTCGTGGAGGTCCTCAGCGATCGCTCGGAACGCGCCGACTAGTAGCAGCGGCAATTCCCACCCGCGTTCGACGGACATTAATGGTGATCGTGACGGGTCTTGGCGTTTTCGACAACCAGGTGTACGATAATCGTCAACCTGGTTGTCGAAAGGAGCGGCATTATGGAACATCTCGTCAAGCGCGCGGAAGCGCGGACCACAACTACGCCGAACGCGACGATGACGACCCTCGCATCGCCCACCCTCGGCGCAACCGGTGGCCGCTCGCTATGGCTGGTTGACATGATCGCCGGCGCTACAGGCCCGTTGCATATATTCGACACCGAGCAGATCTGGACAGTGATCGACGGGACCGCCGCGATCGAGATCGACGGCGTCGCCTACCCGCTCGACGCGGGCGACACGCTCGTGATTCCCGCCCGAGCAGAGCGCCAGGTGCTCGCCACCACGGCCTGCCGAATGCTCGTAACCGGCGACGCGACCGCCACCGCCCGCGTCCCCGGCGAGTCTGAATCCCGCGGGATACCAGCCTGGATCGCATAGAACGCCACGGCCCCGCTTCGTTCTCCCCTGCAGGTACTAGACAAGCCCCACTCCGTTCCCTCCTTAGCGCGGACACCAAGAGCGCGCGTAGGGTGGCCGCCGGCGATTCCCTGCGTTCGGACGGCGTGATTCGAACAGCAGCATCATCAACCTACCAAGGGAGATTCATGGAATCCGTGCTGCTGGACGTCGCCGGCCACCGCCGCTCGCCGGCGACCATGCCGGGCTATCACCGAGGCCGTCCACCACGCAACAAGGGCGAGCAATACTCGGCTGACCCACCGACGGTTGAGGAGATCGTCGCGGTCATGCGCACGATCGGCGAGAGCGCCGACGGCCACCGACTGCGTGCCCTGATCGTTCTACTCTGGCGCGCCGGCCTGCGAATCAGCGAAGCGCTCGCGCTCCAGGAGAGCGATCTGGACAGATCCCGCGGCGCGGTGCTCGTCCGCCGCGGGAAGGGCGGCAAGCGCCGCGAGGTCGGGATGGATCGTTGGGCCTGGGAGCAACTCGACCAGTGGCTCGAGGTCAGGCGTGAGCTTCCCGTCGGCGCGCTGTTCTGCGTGATCCACGGGCCGACTGCCGGCCGACGTTGGGGGGCCTCGGCGGCGCGCAAGCAGCTGCACCACGGAGCGGCCCGAGCTGGGATCCGTCGTCGGTTCGCGCCCCACCAGCTTCGACACGCCACGCTGTCGAGATGGCACATGAGGGCGTTCCACTCGTGGTGATCCAGCGCCAGCTCGGGCACGCGAACCTCGGGATCACCAGCGTCTATCTGCAGGGCATCGACAGCAGCGAGATCATCAGCACCGTCCACGGACGGCCTTCGCCGACGATCTCCGCAAGCGCCGGACTGCAGATCAGACGGTAGAGCGATAAGTCGCCGGGTTGGCCGGCGCCGCTGGCCAACCCGCGCCATATCCGCGGGTGGCGAATGGGAAGTGCGGGGCGACGCGCGGGCCGAGAGTCGCTTTCACTTCGCGACGTGCGTCTTGGCGAGCCCGCGGAGCACTTCGGCAGCGCCGGTCTGCTGTGGGGGAGCGTGGGTCGCGTTGGCTAGTTCGACGGGTGACGGGTGTGGTGTTCGACC
>JAFAZB010000525.1 GCA_019240015.1 Solirubrobacterales bacterium | reverse complement strand
TTGAGGGCATCGTGTCTACCGTTCCACCACCGCCGCGGGGAGCGCCAGCCTCGGCACAGGACGGGCGTTCGCAGGAGCTCGGTCAGTCTAGTGCCGGCCCTGACGGCCGTGATCGGGTTGCGCCCCGGGATGCCGGCGGCCGCGATCGGAGCGCGTCCGAGCGGCCCTCGGCGGCCGCGATCGGACGGCCCCCCGCCGACCGGTTATCCGCTCCCGACCAGCTGCCACAACTCGTCCGCGAGCGCCCGCGGCGCGACCATCACGCCCGCTGGATCCTGGTCGGTGGCGGTCAGCTCGCGCAACTCCAGTCCCGCCCGCGAGGCGATCAGCGCGCCGGCGGCGAGGTCCCACTTGTGCAGACCGCGTTCGTAATACGCGTCGTAGCGGCCACACGCACACCACGCCAGGTCGACGGCCGCCGCTCCCGCGCGGCGGATGTCCCGGACGCGGGGAAGCACGCGAGTGACGACCTCGGCCTGGCGGGAGCGGACGCCGGCGTCGTAGGCGAAGCCCGTCGCGACCATCGCGGTCGCGAGCTCGTCACGAGTCGAGGCACGAATCTCAGCGCCGTTGAGGACCGGCGGCCCCGAGCGGGTGGCGGCGAAGCACTCTTCGCGGATCGGATCGAGCACCACTCCCACGAGCGTCCCGTGACGGTCTTCGCAAGCGATGCTGACGGCGAACACGGGGATTCCGAATAGGAAGTTGATCGTGCCGTCGAGCGGGTCGACGATCCAGCGCAGTCCGCCCTCGCCGGTGACGCCGCTCTCCTCGGCGAGGATGCTGTCGTCCGGTCGCCGGTCGCTCAGCACGGAGCGGATCGCTTTCTCCGCGGCTACGTCGGCGTCGGAGACGAGATCGGTGGGAGTGCTCTTGGTCCGCACGCCCTGGCGCTGTCCGAAGCGCGCTCGCAGCTCCCCGGCCGCGGTGACCGCGGCCTCCTGCGCGATCGCCAGCAGCTCCGTCTCGGGCTCGCCCATCGCGCCCGTTGTACAGGAAAGGCCCGCCTGGCCGCTCGCTCGCCAAAGCGCCGCCCGCCGTCCGGGCTCCGCCCCCCTTGCGATCATGCCGAGGCCCATGGGTGCAGTCGAGACAGCGGCGGGGCTCGCTGACTTCGCGGGTCGCGGCGCGGGGACCGATGCCGAGCGACGCGCGGCCGCGTGGCTCGCGGGCGAGCTCGCCGCCGGTGGCCGGGAGGCCCGGCTCGAGACGTTTTGGTGTCGCCCGAACTGGGCCATGACGCATGCGTGGCACGCGGCGCTCGCCCTCGCCGGAGGGCTCGTGTCGGTGTCCTCGCCTGGGCTCGGGACTGCGCTGCTGGCACTCGCGCTGCTCTCGGTGCTGGCCGACGCGCTGACCGGGCACTCGCTGGGCAGGAGGCTGACCCCCGAGCGCGCGAGCCAGAACGTCGTCGGCCAAGCTCAGCCAACCGATCCTCGAGGCGAAGCGCGCCTGCGGCTGCTCGTCACCGCGAACTACGACGCGGGCCGTACGGGGCTCGTCTATCGACGAGTCCCGCGGACGCTTGCGGCCCGGATCACGCGAGTCACGCGCGGGGCATGTCCTGGGTGGGTCGGCTGGCTCGTGATCGCGCAGATCTGGCTGCTCGCGAGCGCGATCGTCCGCCTGGGCGGCACCCACACGACCGCAATCGGCGTCGCGCAGCTGCCGGCGTTGATCGGCCTGGTGTTGATGCTCGCCGCGCTGCTGGAGCTCGCAGCGGCCCAGTTCGGGCCCGCCGCATCGGACAACGCCAGCGGCGTCGCGGTGGCGCTGGCGCTGGGGCGGGCGCTCGATGTCGCGCCTGCGCGGAACCTGACCGTGGACTTGGTGCTCCAGGGCGCCGGCGACGGAGCCGGAATCGGGCTGCGCCGCCATCTGCGCATGCGCCGGCGCTCGCTGCCGTCCGGGGATGTGGCGGTGCTGGGGCTAGGGCCGTGCGGCGCGGGAACGGTGCACTGGTGGGTCAGCGACGGCTCGCTGCTGCCGCTGCGCTACTCGCGGGGACTGCGCGAACAGATCTCGCGCGTCGCCGACCCGCAAGCCGAGCCTTCGCCGCGCCCGCATCGCGGTCGAGGCGCTATGCCGGCATTGCCGGCGCGCGTCGCCGGCCTGAGCGCGATCGCGCTCGGCTGCCTCGACCGGACAGGACTGGCCCCTCGCTCGCATCTGGCAGGCGACACGCCGGAACTGCTCGATCCAGCGGCGATGGACGCGGCGCTGGGCGCGGCGCTGATGCTGGTCGACGCCCTGGACGCCGAGCTTGGGCGCGCGCGCGGCGAGGGCCGCGGGCGCCTCACACCGGCGTGATCGGGTTTCGCTTCGCGGGCCACTCGCGCAGCTTGCCCTCCGCCAGCGCGAACCGCTTGACCAGCTCGGCGCGTAGATCCTCCGGCTCGATCACGGCGTCGACGACCAGCTCGGAGGCGAGGTGCAGGATGTCGATGTCCTGGGCGTACTCGTTGCGCAGCTCCTCGGTGCGGGCCGCGCGCGCGGCCGGGTCCTCGATCGCCTGGAGCTGGTTGTAGTAGACCGCGTTGACCGCGGCCTGGGGGCCCATCACCGCGATCGACGCTGTCGACAGCGCCAGGCAGCAGTCAGGATCGAACGCCGGTCCGGCCATCGCGTACAGCCCGGCGCCATACGCCTTGCGCACGATCACCGAGATCTTGGCCACGTTGGCCTCCGAGACCGCGCTGATCATCTTGGCACCGTGGCGGATGATTCCCTCCCGCTCGACCTGGGTGCCGATCATGAACCCGGGGACGTCGGCGAGGAACAGCAGCGGAATGTTGAACGCGTTGCAGGTCCAGATGAAACGGGCGCACTTGTCCGCGGAATCGACGAACAGCACCCCGCCCTTGACCTTGGGCTGGTTGGCGACGACGCCGATTGCGCGGCCCTCGAGCCGGGCATAGCCGACGATCACCTCGCGGGCCCAATCCGCGTGAATCTCGAGCAGGGACTCGCGATCGAGCAGCGCGTCGAGCAGCTCGCGCATGTCGAACGGCTTGTTCTCATCGGCCGGGATCAGCTCGCGAATCGCACGCGTGGACATCGGGGCGGCCGGTGGAGCGGCCGGCGGTGCCTCCGAGAACGAGGCAGGGAAGTAGCTCAGATAGCGCCTGGCGAGCTCGATCGCGTCCTCATCGCTGGCGACGAGCGCGTGCCCACAGCCGCTCACCGAGGTGTGCATGCGGGCACCGCCCATCTCCTCGAGCGTGACCTTTTCGCCGATCACCATCTCGGCCATCCGCGGCGAGCCGAGGTACATCGAGGCGTTCCCCTCGCGCATGATCACCAGGTCGCAGAACGCGGGTATGTATGCGCCACCGGCGGCGCTGGGCCCGAGCAGCAGGCATACCTGGGGCACCACCCCCGAGAGGCGCACCTGGTTGAAGAAGATCCGTCCAGCGTGACGACGGCCGGGAAACATGTGCACCTGCTCGTTGATCCGAGCGCCCGCGGAGTCGACCAGGTACACCAGCGGGGTGCGCAGCGAGAGCGCCCGCTCCTGGATCCGCAGGATCTTCTCAACCGTCTTTGGCGCCCATGAGCCAGCCTTGACGGTCGGGTCGTTGGCCATCACCGCGACCGGGCGGCCGCCGATCGCGCCGAGCCCGGTGATCACTCCCTCGGCCCCGAGCCCGTCCTGCTCCCAGCCGGCCAGCAGCCCCTCCTCGGAGAATGAGCCCGCGTCGAGGAGGCGAGCGACCCGCTCGCGCACCGGCAGCTTGCCCTGCTCGGCGGCGCGGGCGCGGTGATGCTCCGGCCCGCCGGCGCTGGCCCGCGCGAGCGCCGCGCGCAACGGTTCGCCGTGCCCGGTCTCGGTCACTGCGGGGGCTCCGGATCGCGCAATCTGACCGTCGCCGGCTCGGCCGGGCCAGCGACGCCTGAGCTGCCCGGCATCGGCGGCTCGGGCGGCAGCGGTCTGAGCGGCCGCATCCCGATCGCGATCCCCGCGCCTCCGATCACGAGCAGGAACAGCGGCCATCCCACCAGCGAGCCTCGCCGCGTGGCCCCGCCGCCGGCCAACAGCGCAAACGCCGCCAGCAACGCGACGCCCACGTAGGCCGGTCCCGGCTCGCGATCGACCGCCGCATAGCCGATCAAGCCGAAGCCGACGATCAGCACCCACAGCTTCCACCCGAACGGCGCCGCCCGTGGGCCGACGAGCGCTCCGCCGCTGACCGAACTGAGCAGCGGCGCGAGCACCGCCAGCACCAGGTAGGTGAGCGCCAGCAGGAGCGTGAGCAGGCCGGCCGCGTTGACCAGCGCTACGGCGTGCGGGCGGTGACCGTCACGCAGCCGGACCGCCCCAGCGCCGAGGGCCAGCGCCAGCACCAGCAGCATTCCCCTGAAGGTGCCGGGGCCTTGGGGTCTGAACACCCAGGCGACAAACCCTTCGACGGCCACGGCGAGCGCGAGCGCCGCGATCAGCGTGCA
>JAFAZB010000497.1 GCA_019240015.1 Solirubrobacterales bacterium | reverse complement strand
GCCCCCGGCGCGCTCCCGGGCGTGCTCGATCTCCGCCTCGAGCTCCGAGCGGAACTTCTCGACCATCGAGCCGATCGGCATCGCCATCGCATCGCCGAGCACGCACAGGCAGTTGCCGATGATCTGCTCCTGGACCGAAGCCATGATGTCGAGGTCCATCGGGGTGGCCTCTCCGGAGCCGATCCGCTCGAGCATCTTCACGGTCCAGTTGGTGCCCTCGCGGCAGGGGACGCACTTGCCGCACGACTCGTGCGCGTAGAACTTGGCCACCTTGAGCGCGACCTCGAGCACGCTGTGCGAGTCGTCGACGACGATGATCGCGCCCGACCCGAGCATCGAGCCCGCTTTCGCCAGCGAGTCGAAGTCGTAGGGGATGTCGAGGTCGTCCTTGGTCAGCACCGGCGCGCTCGATCCGCCCGGGAACCAGAACTTGACCTCGCGCCCGTCGGGAGGACCGCCCGCGAGGTCGTAGATGATCTCGCGCGAGGAGACGCCCAGCGTGACCTCGTAGTTGCCGGGCCGTTGCACGTCGCCGGAGACCGACACGACCTTCGTCCCGGTTGAGGTCTCGGTGCCGAGCTTGGCGTACTCTGCGCCGCCCATCCGGACGATGTGCGGCACCGTGCAGAGCGTCTCCACGTTGTTGATCAGGGTTGGACCGTGGTACAGCCCCTCGATCGCCGGGAACGGCGGCTTGAGCCGGGGGTTGCCGCGCTTGCCCTCGAGCGAATCGAGCAGGCCCGTCTCCTCGCCGCAGATGTAGGCGCCGGCACCGCGGTGCAGCACCAGGCTGATGCTGTGCTCGGAATCGAGGATCCGCCGGCCGAGATAACCGGCCTGCTCGGCTTCGGCGATCGCCGCTTCGAGGATGTCGGCCTGGTGGGAGTACTCGCCGCGGATGTAGATGAACGCGCGGTTGATCCCGGTGGCCCAGGTCGCGATCACGATCCCCTCGATCAGCATATGGGGGTTCTTCTGCATCAGCTCGCGGTCCTTGAAGGTCCCGGGCTCCGACTCGTCCGCGTTGCAGACGAGGTACTTGTCCATCTCGCCGTGGGGCAGGAACGAGGCCTTCTTGCCCATCTGAAACCCCGCCCCGCCGCGGCCGCGCAGCTCCGATTCGGTGATGCTGTTCAGCACTTCCTCGGGCGAGGAGCGCAGCGCCTGGCGCAGCGCCTCATACCCGCCGCGGCGCTGGTAGACCGCGAGCGTGTTCAGCCCCGGCTCGTCGATCGCGTCGAACAGGAGCTTCACTGCTCCTGCTCCTGCTCCGCTTCTTCGGCCGGCAGCTCGACCGGCGCCGAGGGCCCGGGCCGGTCGACCGTATCTCCTCCGGGCGGGAGGCCCGCGGTGTCGGCTCTCGGGACTTCGGGCGGCGGGGGAGCGAACTCCTGTGCGCCGGCCGCGACGCCGGGATCCGCGCAGCGGCGGTAGCGCAGCTGCTTGTGCTCGAGCACCGGCCCGCCGGTGCGCAGATCGGCGACGATCCGCGGCGCGTCCTCGGGGGTCAGCGGCCCCACGTACTCGCCGTCGACCGAGGCCATCGGCGCGATGTCGCACGCGCCGAGACACTCGAACGAGCGGATGTTGAGGTCCGGGTCCTGGGCGCTGGCCGCCACCAGCGCGTCGTAGAACTCATCGGCGCCGCGCAGCGAGCACGAGATGTTGGTGCACACGAACACGTCGTGGCGCGGCTTTGGCCTCGTCGAGAACATGTCATAGAAGGTGGCCACCGAGGTCAGGTAGGCCGGGGTCAGCTGCATCACCGCGGCCACCTGGACGATCGCCCGCGGCGAGCACCACCCGTGGAGCGCCTGTGCGGCGTGCAGCGCGGGAATCACCGCCGAGCGCCGATCCGGATACTTGGCCATCGCGCGCTCGATCTCCTCGCGCAGCTGCTCGGGCACCTCGGTGGTGGCGAGGTCCGGGACTACCGCCGGGTCCTTGCTGAGGTCGACCGGGTCGTCCCAGCCGGACACCCGCGAGCCGTGACCGAAACGGGGGACGGGGCTCGCGGGGGTCATCGGTCGATCCCCCCGAGCACCGGGTCGAGCATCGCGAGCGTGGCGATCAGATCGGCGATGTAGGAGTCCCTGACCATCGGGCCGAGCGCCTGCAGGTTCACGAAGCTCGGGTCGCGCATGTGGACCCGGGCCGGCTTCGCGGAGCCGTCTGCGCGGACGAAGCAACCCAGCTCGCCGCGGGGACCCTCGATCGGGTAGTACGCCTCGCCCGGCGGGACCCGGAACCCCTCGGTGACCAGCTTGAAGTGGTGGATCAGCGCCTCCATGCTGGTCGCGAGCTCGTGCCTCGGCGGCAGCGCAACCTTCCTGTCGGGGGTGATGAACGGGCCCTCGGGCAGGCCGTCGAGCGCCTGCTCGATGATCTTCACCGACTCGTACAGCTCGGCGTGGCGGACTCGATAGCGGTCGTAGTTGTCGCCGACCGTGCCGACCGGGATCTTGAACTGGAAATGGTCATAGCTCGAGTAAGGCTGGGCCTTGCGCAGATCCCACGGGTTCCCGGCCGCACGCAACAACGGGCCGGTGACGCCGAGCTTGAGCAGCGTCTCCTCGTCGAGCTGGCAGGTGCCGTGCAGCCGCTGGAGCACGATCTGGTTCTTCTCCAGCAGGTCGGCGTACTGGTCGGCGCGGTCCGGCATCTCCGCGATGAACTTGCGCAGCTTGGCCTCGAACCCGCGGGGGATGTCCTCGATCACGCCGCCGACCTGGATGTAGCGCGTGTGCATCCGCTGACCAGAGGACATCTCGAACAGATCGAGGATCGTCTCGCGCTCGCGGAAGCAGTACCAGAACATCGAGATCGCGCCCAGGTCGAGCGCGCTGGTGCCGAGCCACACGAGGTGGGACATGATCCGGTTGAGCTCCAGGTGGATCACGCGCAGGTACTGGGCGCGCGCGGGCACCTCTACTCCGAGCAGCGTCTCCACCGCGCCGCAGAACGCCGTCGCGTTGAAGTAGTAGCTCAGGTAGTCCATTCGCTCGACGACCGGGATCGCCTTCCAATAGGACTTGTCCTCGCAGGTCTTCTCGATCCCGGTGTGGACGTAGCCGACGATCGGCTTGATGTCGCGGACCACCTCGCCCTCGAGCGTGGTGATCAGCCGCAGCACGCCGTGGGTCGCGGGGTGATGCGGCCCGATGTTGAGCGTCAGCAGCTCGTGCGTCTCGCCGATCGGCTCCCCGGAGAGCGTGATCGACTCCTCCCGCTTGCGGTAGTCCTCGGTCAGGGACACGGATCGTCCTCGGGGTGGGTCGCTGGCGGTGGGGCCGTGCGGCTCACTGCCATTTGCCGTAGGAGCGTTCTTCGTTGTGGGTGAATAGCACCGGCTCGCCCCCGAGCGGGAAGTCGCGGCGCTGGGGGAAGCCTTCGTAGTCCTCGGGCATCAGGATCCGACGCAGATCGGGATGACCCTCGAACACCACCCCGAACATGTCGTAGACCTCGCGCTCCGGGTAGTCCGCGCCCGGGAACAGATCGATCACCGAGGAGATCCGCGCATCTTCCGTGTGCACCCGGGCCTTCACCGAGACGCGATCGACGCGGTCCATGTCGAGCAGCTCGTAGAGGATGCCGAGCCGCGGCTCTTCTGGGTAGTAGTCGCAGCCGTGCAGGCTGGCCAGGAACTTGTATCCCTTGGCTTGCAGGCGCTCCAGCACGTCGTGGACGTGAGCCGGGTTGGCGATCAGGGTCGCCCTGTTGCGATGGAAGGTGGCATCGATGATCGACTCGGCGCCGTGCGCCTCGCGCAGCTCCTGGGCGGTCAGCTCGAGCTCGGTTGCGTCAGGCACCGGCGGTGTCCCCGGCCTCGAACACGTTGATCGCGGCGCTCCCCGCTTCCGCCGCCGGATCGAGCAACTCCTCCGTCCCGATCGCGTCGTAGCGTTCGCGCCAACCGTCCCGCGGGTGGCCCTGCACCATGTCCCGGAGCCTGAGGATCCCGTGGGCGAGCGCCTCCGGTCTCGGCGGGCAGCCCGGGACGTGGACGGAGATCGGCATGAACTTGTCGGCCGGCACCAGCGCGTAGTTGTTGAACACGCCCATCGACGAGCAGCAGGCGCCCATCGAGATTGCCCACTTCGGGTCCAGCATCTGGTCGTAGATCCTGCGGATGACCGGGGCCATCTTGATCGAGACCCGACCCGAGAGGATCAGCAGGTCGGCCTGCCGGGGCGAGGCGCGGAATGCCTCGAAGCCGAAGCGCGCGATGTCCAACCGCGCGCCGACGATCGACATCATCTCGATCGCGCAGCAGGCGAGGCCGAAGGTCAGCGGAAAGAACGAGTTGCCACGCGCCCAGGCCACGGCCCGATCGAGCGTCGTGGTCATGACCCGCTCCTCGACGTAGCGCTCGAGCGCCTCGCCCTCGAGATCGCCACGCAGCATGTCCCGAGCCTGGAGCTGGCGGACCCGGAAGTCGGTCGCGGGAGCGCCGGGGCCGTCTAGCTGCTCGCGCCTCACTTCCATTCGAGCGCTCCCCGCCGCCACACGTACACGAACGCGACCATCAGCAGCGCCACGAACACGACCGTCTCGCTCATCGCGAAGGTGCCGAAGGCGCGCAGCTGCACCGCGATCGGGTACAGGAAGATGACCTCGATGTCGAACAGGATGAACAGCATCGCGATCAGGTAGAAGCTGATCCCGAAACGGAAGCCGCGCTGGATCTCGGATGGCAGCCCGCATTCGTAGGGGGCCTGCTTGGAGCGGTTCGGGTGCCGTTGCCCGAGGAACAGGTTCAGAACCGAGAACAGAAGCCCGACCAGGCCACCGAGTACAAGGAACACGATCGCCGGTAAGTAGCTTCTGAGCACAGCAAGGCGTTATATCACTGGATGGAGCTAGTTTGTAACAGAATGTTACTTAGTGCGAAATGCGGCTATCTCCAGGGCGGGGCCTCGCGATGAAGCAAGTCCACCTGGTCGTGGGCGTGCTGGCGATCGGGCTCAACGGTGCGGCCGGCCTCTACGGCGCCTGGTGCTGGAGGCGGGTGAGGCCAAGCGCGTGGTTCTGGCGCCTGCTGCGGGGAGGCCAGGCGGTGGTCGTGCTTCAGGTAGCGCTGGGGGGAGTACTGGTGCTGATCGGCCACAAGCCCTCCAGCCTGCACGTCCTCTACGGCCTGTTGCCGCTGCTCGTGTCGTTCCTGGCCGAGCAGCTGCGGGCCGCCTCGGCGCAGATGGTGCTCGACGCCAGCGGCCACGAGTCGGCGGCGGCGGTCGGCAAGCTGCCCGAGGACGAGCAGCGCTTCCTCGCCCTCTCGATCGTCCAGCGCGAGATGGGAGTGATGGTGATCGCCGAGCTGGTGATCGTCGCGCTGCTGGCGCGGGCGGCGGGAACCGCGGGGTAGGGGCCGGGGGCTGGCGCGCGGCGGGCGACGGGCGCGCGGCGGGCGACG
>JAFAZB010000433.1 GCA_019240015.1 Solirubrobacterales bacterium | reverse complement strand
TGCGAAGGTCACAGGCATCGCTAAGGGGCTCACGCGGCCGAAGGGTCGCCTCACTTCCAAGGATGTGGGACGGCTACCGCCTTGGCGCGGGTCGCTGATTCCGCGGTGGCTGTCGCGCAAAGCCCCCGCCGGGGCTGCTGGATGAGGGCGTCGGGTCGTTCGGCAAGCGTCGGTGGCTGACCGCCCTAGTGGCTGCGTCGGCTCGCTGCCGGACGATGTCGACGCACCCGTCCGGGACGGTCCGCCGGCTCGCCAGCCCTCGGCGCAGCCACAGACAAGTAATCGCGTGACGCAGGTGCGGCGGCGGAAGTAACTCGCGATACATGTTCGATTCGTTCAAGACGCGATCGTCGCGGCCTGCTTTGATGCTCACACAGCCTGTCAGGAGGAACCTCAGTGAACACGGAATTCGTCGCGAGCATCGCCCCGATCGCCGCCGATCCGGTCGCGAGCCGGCGGTTGTATGTCGACACGATCGGGCTCCCGCTGGAGGGAGACGAGGGAGACGACTACATCCACAGCGAGAACGTCCCCGGCAGCCGACACTTCGGTGTCTGGCCGCTCGCCCAAGCCGCCGAAGCGTGCTTCGGGACATCCGAGTGGCCGACCGACCGACCGGTCCCGCAGGCGTCGATCGAGTTCGACGTGGCCAACCAGGATGCGGTCCGCGCGGCCGAGGCGGAGCTGCGCGACGCCGGCTACGAGATCCTCCACCCAACCCGAACCGAGCCGTGGGGCCAGACGGTCGTGCGCGTCCTCTCGCCGGAGGGGTTGATCATCGGGATCTCATACGCGCCGTGGCTGCACTCGGAGCGTGAGGCGCGCTGATATCGGCGTAGCGCGACTCGCGCTCGGCGCCCGCCCCTGTCGCCTGAAAGCGCCGCCGTCGCACCACGCCGCCGTCGCACCACTTTGGTCCTCTCCTGCCCGCGAAATGGTGGTGCGTCGCGGACTCGGCGGGAACGAAAGCAGGAGCTGACGGTTGCGTTCGGCCGGTTCCACGAGCCAACCTTCGTAGCCTGCGCGGCCGTGTCGCAGCCGAGATCGACGAGTACCTACTCGCTGTCGACGAGCCGAAGCGTGGGACGCTTCATGCGCTGAGTGGGACGATCCTTGAGATCGTCCCTGAGGCTGAGCAAGTGATCTCGTACCGTCTGGGGCTAGTGCTGATGCGATGTCAGCGGCGCGCCAAACGTGTCCGTCTACGGGCCGGCGGTGCGGTCGCGATCGCGCTGCTGGCTGCCGGACTAGTTGCGGGCTGCGGCGGCGGCGCACACGCGAGCTCGCCAACCAAAGTGATTTCGTCGGCGCTCGCGTACGCGAACTGCATGCGATCGCACGGAGTGCCTGACTTCCCCGACCCCAACGGCAAGGGAGAGTTCCGCATCCAAGCCGTCCAGGTCAACAATGGGGTTACGACCCGGGATCTGACGGCGAGCTCGCCGGCGTTCCAGGCCGCCGAGCGGGTCTGCGGGTCGTTCGGCTCCGCTGGACGGCAGGTAACGGCGGCGCAAGAGAAGCAGGAGTTCCAGAAGACGCTAAAGGCCGCGGAATGCATGCGCGCCAACGGTATCCCCAACTACCCCGACCCCAAGTTCATCGACGGATCGATCTATGGCAACTATAACCCCAGCCTCAACATCAACCCGAGCTCACCGGCATTCTTGCACGCTGCGACGAAGTGCACACACGGACAGCCGCTCCTTCCGGCATACGGCAGTTGATCGGCATTCAGAGCCGGTTTTCGGGCTGACTCGCCCGTAAATGCTTCGGCTCGGCTAGCGCCGCGGCTGCTGCGGACGAGTTGCACAAGCGCGACCCCGACCCAGGATGGCTGATGCTTCCGGAGAAAGCGCGAGACCTGACTGGCGGGCCGTGCAGCGGATGACCGCGCTGAGACCGAAGCAGGTCTCGGCGGGAAGAGTGAGCCCGCCCCCGTATTCGCCAATAGCACGTGCGCCGGCGACGGTGCCCGCTGCCTAGTGGCAGCCCGCGGCGTACGATTCTGTTCCGTCAACCGGGAAGGCCGGGCGACGCGCAGGGCCAAATAGCCCTGCAAGGGACCGCACCAACTAGCGCTGGAGATCACAGCCCTGGGGGCGCGACCTCGGGGACGCATCCCGGCGGCCAGGCGCCGCAACGCCGACCTGCACGAGCACCCAAACTAGACCCTCCAAAGTCGAAATGGGTGCTCGAACACGACATACATGCACCGGAACCCATTTCGCGATGCGCGGTCCCAGTTTGGGGGCTCGTGCACGCGGCGGGCGCGCCGGGGGCGCCGCACCCCATGCGTCGGGGCACGCCGGGAGCGCCGCACCCCACGCGGCGCGCCGCCCGCGCCACGACGACGCGCGAATCCGCTTCCGTTCCCCGCCCCCGCCCCGCCAGGGCCCCCGCCCCGCCAGGGCCCCCGCCCCGCGCGCCCCGCCCGCCCGGCCGCGCCCGCCGATCACCGCAGCTCGCGTCGCAGCAGCTTCCCGGTCTCGCTTCGCGGCAGCCGCTGCACGAACTCGATCGCCTTGGGCACCTTGAAGCCGGCCAGCCGGTGCGCGCAGTGGGCGCGCAACTGCTCTCCGTCGACGCCGGCCTGATCGCGCAACACCACCGAGGCGACGAGCGCCTCTCCCCAGTCCGGATCGGGCCGGCCGAAGACCGCGGCGTCGGCGACCCCGGGGTGCGCGAGCAGCACCGCCTCCACCTCCGCGGGCGCCACGTTCTCTCCGCCGGTGATGATCGTGTCGGCCTTGCGCGAGGTGATCGCCAGCCGGCCGGCACGGTCGAGCGCGCCGAGATCGCCGGTGTGGAGCCAGCCGTCCGGTGCCAGCGAGCCGGCGGCCACCGTCGGCCCCCGCACCAGCACCTCGCCGTCGGGTGCGATCCGCAGCTCGACGCCCACCAGCGGCCAACCGCCGGTGGCGATCTGCGAGCACCCCTCGGTCATTCCGTAGGTTGGAAGCACCGGCACGCCTGCCTCGCGGGCCCGCTCGAGCAGCCCGCCGGGGATCGGACCCCCGCCGAGCAGCGCCCAGCGGAGCGCCGGCGGCTCCCGCAGGCCCGCGTCGAGCAGCCGCGCGAGCATCGTGGGGACGAGCGAGACGAGCGTCACCGCGGCCCGCGGGTCGAGCAGCTCGCCGGCGACGGCATCGACGTCGAAGCGCTCGTGCACGATCGCACTGGTGCCATAGACGGTGCTGCGGATCGGGATCGAGAGACCCCCCACGTGTGCCAGCGGCAGCGGGCACAGCCAACGCTCCGCGGGATCCAGCCCGAGCGCGACCGCCGACCCGAGCGCGCTCCACAGCCAGTTGCCGTAGCTCAGGGCGACCGGGCGGGGCGCCGCGGTGGTGCCGGAGGTGTGGATCACGGTCGCGATCGCCTCGAGCCGCAGCGGTTCGGGGACGCTCGGCGGTCCGCTCAGCGGCTCCCGCACCACGACCCGAGCGCCGGCGGCGCGCTGCGCACGCTCGCCAGCGCCCAGCCGCCCGTCGATCGGCACCGCGACCGCCCCGAGCAGGAAGCAGCCCTGGACGGCGACCACGAGCTGCTCGGGAGAGTCGAGCGCGAGCGCGACCCGATCGCCGGCGCCAACCCCCTGCTCGCGCAGCCCGCCGGCGGCGGCGCTCGCACGGGCCAGCAGCTCGGCGTAGGTCAGCGTCGCCCGGGGCGTTCGCAGGGCGACCCGGTCGGGG
>JAFAZB010000335.1 GCA_019240015.1 Solirubrobacterales bacterium | reverse complement strand
TGGTTGTCGATGGCCGCGCCGTAGGGCTGGGCGTGGAGGAGCTCGTCGCCGCCCTGGCTGCCGCTGGGCAGCACCGCGCCGGCCTGCCCGACGTTGTCGGGGTCGGAGGCGTTGGCGAAGTTGAACATGACCCGCTGAGCGAAGCCGAACTGCGTCGGCTGGGAGAGGTGCTCGGCCAGATAGGTCCACCAGTAGTTCCAGTAGTCGCACACGGTCTGGAACGGCCCCAGGTAGCGGACCATCGGGTTGAGGATCGAGACGGTCGAGGTGAGGCCGTTGATCGCGATGTTGGTCCCCGGGGCCTGCGCCAGCTGCTTGAGCGCATCCATCACCTGCTGCAGGTTGGCATTCAACGACGGCGTCCGGACGAGCGTGCGGGTGCCGATCTCGAGCGCCGGGTTGATCTGGGGCAGCGCCGCCCGGAGCTCGGAGGTCGCCGGCGTCAGCTCCTGGCCGAGGGTGGTGAAATCGCTCAGGAACGGCTGCTGTGCGACCAGCGAGCTGGTGGTCACGTCCTCGGTCGAGGGCGAGCGCGCGATCGTCGCTTCGAGCGCCGCCGGGTCGCGCTGGATCGCCTCGAAGGTGGTCGCCATGTCGGTGAACAGCTGGGCGTTGACCTGGGCCACCGGCGCGATCGCGCCCATGAAGCCCTCGAGCCCGTTGAACAGCCTGGTCAGCTCGGTGCTCGGATCGGACAGGTACCTGGCGACCGGCTCGAGGTGACCGAACAGCTGCGGCAGGCTCGCGATCGTGTCGTTGAGCGCCGAGCCTCGCGCCGCCAGCGTGTCGCCGAACCCGACCAGATCCTGCTGGATCGCTACCCGGGTCTTGTCGTCGAACGTCTTGAAGATATCGTCGAACTGAACCGGGACGCTGGTCTGGCCGATCGCCATCGTGCCGCCGTCGTCGAAGTACTTGGTCGAGGTTCCCTTCTCCAGGTCGACGTACTTGAGCCCCAGCACCGAGCGGGGACGGATCGAGGCGGTCGAGTCGATCGGCACCTTGCCATAGGCCTTGTCGAGCTGGAGCGTGAGCTGCGCGCCAACCTGTCCGTTGGCGAGCTCCACCGGCCTCAGGTCGGACACCAGGCCGATCCGGAAGCCGCCCTCGCGGACCTCGTTGCCGACCACCAGGTTGGAGCCGTTGGCGATGTCCACCTTGAGCTGACGGGTCGGCACGAACGGCAGCCCCTGGTTGGCGTTGTAGGCGAGGAACACCGCCACCAGCACGGCCAGCACGGTCATCGCCCCGACCAGGACCGGGTTGGCGAACGCCGATTGCTGCGCGCGTCTCATCGTCGCGACCTCACGGCGCCAGGAGGTAGTTGAGGAGTTGCTGGGCCTGGCTGCCGGGAGCCGCACTCGGCGAGGAGCCCGAGGAGGGCCCCAGCGGCGAGGAGTTGCTCGGCGAGCCGCCCAGCAGCGAGAGCACCTGGCCGATCGTCTTGCCGAGGCTGGGGGTGGGCACCGGGCTGGTGCCGCTGCCCGCGCCCGAGCCGCTCGTCGCCGGGCCGGCCGTGCCTGACGTGCCCGAGCCGGCGGCGGTGCTCGAGCCGCCGGCGGTCGGGCTGGTGGGGCTCGCGGCGCGGGCGCTCGTGGTCCTGCTCGTCAGCGCGGAGACGTTGAGCTTGGCCGCGCTCGTCTTCGGGCCCGGATACCCGGGCGGCGCGCCGCCCGGGTCGGGCACCGCGCCACCGGGGTTCGAAGGGTCGGTCTCGTTGATCCCCGGCTGGTTTGGGCCCAGCCACGAGTAACAGTGGCGGTAGGCGGCGCCGTTCTGCTGGAGCTCCATCGCCACGGTGACCGGCGAGGCGTAGTTCGAGCACATCTTGTCGAAGAACGCGTCGACGGTCAGCATGTGACCGAACGGGCCGTAGGCGTTGATCGCGAGCGTCTGGTTGAACACGTAGCCGAGCAGCGCCTCGAGGCCGGTGAAGCCCTGGCCTCCCGGGCTCCGCGGATCCGGCTCGACGGCGCGGGCACGGCTGTCGAGGTCGCGCAGCACGATCGCGAGGTTCTGGCCGAGCTCCGGGGTCGAGCGCGCGAACTGGTTCAGGTGCGCGATCGTCGGGTTGGCGGCGATCACCGCCGACCTGCCGGTCACCGAGGCCTTGCCGAGCGACTTGATCGCCGGCAGCGCCGAGTGCGAGAACGGCGGCAGATCGACGAACAAGCGGTCGATCTGCCCCGCCGCGGCGTTCAGGTTGGTCACCACCGGGGTGTTGGCGAGCACCGCGCTGCCGAGCTTGGCCATCGTGGGCCTCAGCTGCTCGAGCAACCCGGGCAGCTTCTGGAAGGTCAGCCGCAGGTTGTTCTGCTGGGTGGCGGTGTCGGCGGCCGCGTTTCCGGCCTCGACGATGAACCGCTGGACCTGGGCGCTGTTGTTGGCCAGCGCCGTGATCACGCTGTTGGAGTCGCGAGTCAGCGCCTGCAGGGTGGCCGAGTCATTGGCCAGCAGGTTGAGCAGGTTGTCGGTCTCAGTCAGCGCGGGCACCGCGCGCTGGAGCGCGGATTGCAGGTCAGTCGAGCGCGACGCCACCGCCGCCCCGAGCTCGTTGATGATCAGCGTGAAGCGCTCCCGGTAGGGCATCCGCATCACGTCCTGAAGCAGATCGCCGGGGATCGTCGACTCGGTGCGGGTGACGGGAATCGTGCTCCCCGGCGCGAGCGAGCTGCCGGAGTGCCCAGGATCGCAGTCGATGAAGTACTCGCCGATCAGCGACTGCGGGCGCGACTGGCAGAACGCGTCGGTGCGGAAGGAGCCGAAGCCGCTCGAGCTGACCTGCACGGTGACGACCGCGTTCAGCGGGCTCTGGCAGTGCGCGCTCGGCTCCGAGTAGCAGAGATCAATCGACGAGATCGTCCCCGCGCGTACGCCCGCCACCTTGAAGTCGGCGCCCTGCACGAGCCCGAACGCGTTGTTGAGCTCGATCTTGTAGGTGCCCGACGGGTTGGCGTTGGAGGCGCCACCTTCGAGCAACAGGAACGCGAGCACGCCGACCAGCACCGCGGCACTGAGCAGGATCCGCTTCATGGGCCGGTGGGGACTTCGCTGGGGTTACAAGGGAAGCCGCTCTCCGGGTAATAGACCGCGCCGCGCTCCATCGACCCTGGGCAGCGGTCCCCCTGGTTGGTGGTCAGCGCGCCGCCCGAGCTCGGGCCCGTGCCGCTGCCGCCGAACGCCAGCACGCTGCGCAGCGTCGGGTCCAGGAACGGCGGCAGCAGGTTCAGCGTTCCGTTCTCGATCGAGCCCACGCCGACCACCGGCGCCACGTAGCTGGAGCTGCCGTTGGCGTCGATCGAGCCCGGGTGCGAGTAGCCCTCGAACCAGCCGGTCAGGTCGACCGCGTAGGGGCGAGCCGTGGCGAGCTCCGGGGTGGAGTCGTTGAGCGCGATCGTCGACTCGGTGAACGCTCCGGGGCGCAGCTTGCCGTTCGCGACCAGGTCGTGGACGGTGACCGCCGCCAGCGGCACGCCGAGCCTGGTCAGGTCGATCAGGTCGTTGTTCGGCCCGGGCTTGCTGATGATGTTCGATAGGTCGCGGACGGTCGGGACCGAGTCCTGCGCCAGCGGCCGCAGCTGCACGAGCAGCTTCTGCAGCTTGGGCGCGACCGGCTTTGAGACGTCGACCAGCGGTTGCAGGTCGTCGAGCGCGTTGCGCAGGTTCACGAACGTGGTGTTCGCGAGCCGCATGAAGCCGGGCAGCTGCTGCAGCGATTGGCCCAGCGCGACACGCTGTGCGGCCAGCGCCTCGGTGGTGGTCGAGAGGTGCTGGACCAGCCCGCTCAGGTCGGTCGAGCGCTGCGCCAGGTCGGAGACCAGGTTCCCCGTCTTGACGATGAAGTTCGTGAACTGGTCGGTGTTGCGGTTCAGCTCGCGGAACAGCATGCTGCTGGAGGCCACCGCGGGGTTCAGGTACTCCCACGCCTGCTGGGCCAACTGGCCGCGCCCGGCGTACTGGGACGCGGAGCCCTGGAACACGTCTTGGAGCCCCTTGCGGGTGGGGGCGTCGAGCGCGTTGAACAGCTGGTCGAGGTCGACCTCGCTGGTCGTGTTCTGGGTGCCGATCTCGCCCCCGTTGGGGATCTTCGGCATGCCCGCCGGACCCAGTCGCAGATCGACATAGCGGCTGGCGATTCCCGACAGCGACGCTTCCCGGATCGTGGCCTCGGTGCCCTGGCGCAGCGGGCTGTAGGTCTGGTCGTTGATGTTGAGCGTCAGCTGCGCCTGGCCGTCGGGCGTCAGCGTGACGTCGGAGACCGAGCCGATGGCGTCCCCGGCGACCTGCACCTGGTCGCCGCTCACGATCTGGCTGGCGTCCACGAACACCGCCCTGACCTGGTAGCCAGACCCGCCGACGAACACGATCAGGACGACGGCTACGATCGCCAGCACCACGGCCGCGGCCGCGGCGATCCGGCCGATCACAGTT
>JAFAZB010000308.1 GCA_019240015.1 Solirubrobacterales bacterium | reverse complement strand
GATCTGGATGGCGTGCCGCCCACCTCGCACGTGGTAGAGGTGACGGGCGCACTGCGGGCGGACCGCGTCGAGCCCTCGCTTCCCCACGAGGTCGCGATCGCGGCAGCGCCTGAGCCGGCAGCGGGCGGGTTCGGGGTGCCCAGCCCCGGCCCGGGGGCATGAACCGACCGGAGGCAGGCATCCCCGAGGGCGCCACGTGGCGGCGGTGAGCGAGCTGATCGAGCTCACCGCGGCGCAGGCGGTGGAGCGGATCCGGAGCCGGGAGATCGATCAACGAGCGCTGTTCGACGCCTACCGCGAGCGGGCCGCCGGCGACGAGCTGAACGCGTTCACCTGGGTCGCCGAGCGAGCCCCGGCGCCGGGGCCCGATGCGGACGCTCCGCTCGCCGGGGTGCCGGTTGCGGTCAAGGACCTGTTCTGCACCGAGGGCGTCCCGAGCCAGGCCGGCTCGCGGATCCTGGAGGGCTATCGCCCCCCGTACACGGCGACCGTTGTCGCGCGGCTCTCTGAGGCGGGCGCCCCGCTGCTCGGCAAGACCAACCAGGACGAGTTCGCGATGGGCTCCTCGAACGAGAACTCGGCCTTCGGCCCGGTGCGCAACCCCTGGGATCGCAGCCGCGTTCCCGGCGGCTCCTCCGGAGGGAGCGCGGCGGCGGTGGCCGCCGGGCTGGCCCCTTGGGCGATCGGTACCGATACCGGCGGATCGGTCCGCCAGCCCGCCGCGCTGTGCGGGGTCGTGGGGCTCAAGCCGACCTACGGCGCCTGCTCCCGGTACGGCATGATCGCGTTTGCCTCCTCGCTCGATCAGGCGGGGCCGCTGACCCGAGACGTCACCGACGCCGCGCTGCTGCTCAGGCACATGGTCGGCCACGATCGCCGCGACTGCACCTCGGTGCAGTTCCCCGGGGAGATCGAGCTGCCACGCTCAGAGCACTTGCGCGGGATCAAGCTGGGGGTTCCCGAGGAGCTGATGGATGACGCCGAGGCTGGGATCGAGCAGGGGGTCCGGACCAGCTTCGAGGGCACGCTGGCGCTCGCCGAGGAGCTCGGTGCGAGCGTCGAGCGCTGCCGGCTTCCACACGCGCGCCACGCGCTGTCGGCGTACTACCTGATCGCGCCGGCGGAGGCCTCCGCCAACCTGGCGCGGTTCGACGGCGTGCGCTACGGACTGCGGGTCGACGGCGACGCGGAGCTGGTCGCGATGTACAGCCACACCCGGGCAGCCGGATTCGGAGCCGAGGTCAAGCGGCGGATCATGCTCGGGACCTACGCGCTGTCGAGCGGCTACTACGACGCTTACTACGTGACCGCGCAGAAGGTGCGGACCAAGATCGCCGAAGACTTCCGAGCGGCATTCGAGCGGTTCGACTTCATCGCCACCCCCACCAGCCCCTGGACCGCGTTCGAGCTGGGTACCAAGACCGCCGACCCGCTCGCGATGTACCTGAACGACTTCTGCACGGTCCCGATGCCGCTCGCGGGGATCCCGGCGATCTCGATCCCATCCGGGCTCAGCGAAGGCCTGCCCGTCGGCTTCCAGCTCACCGGGCCGGCGTTCAGCGAAAGCCGGCTGCTGGATGCGGCGTACGCCCTGGAGCGACGGATAGGGTTCGATGGGAGCGCGGCGCGGCGATGAGCGAGCATCCGCCCGCAGGCGTGGTCGACGACGTCGATTACGAGGCCGTGATCGGGCTGGAGATTCACGTCCAGCTGAAGACGAGCACGAAGATGTTCTGCGGCTGCGCGCTGTCGTTCGGGGACCCCCCCAACGTGCACACGTGTCCCACCTGCCTGGGTCTGCCCGGCGCGCTCCCGGTCGTGAACGAGCGAGCGGTGCGGTTCGCGGTCTTGATCGGGCTCGCGCTGGGGTGCGAGATCGCCGAGCGCTCGCTGTTTCACCGCAAGAACTACTTCTATCCTGACAACCCCAAGGGCTACCAGATCTCCCAGTACGACGTGCCCCTGTGCCGTGGCGGGAGGCTCGGCGAGGTGAGGATCCACCGCGTCCACCTCGAGGAGGACGCCGCCAAGCTGGTGCATCTGGGACAGAGCGGCCGGATCCATGGCTCGGACCGCAGCGTGGTCGATTTCAACCGTTGCGGAACCCCGCTCGTGGAGATCGTGACCGAGCCGGATCTGCACTCGCCAGAGCAGGCCCGGGAGTGGCTGACGCTGCTACGCGCCACGCTGAGGCAGCTCGGGGTCTCTGACGTCAACATGGACGAGGGGTCGCTGCGCGCCGACGCCAACGTCTCGGTACGCCCGGCGGGCTCGAGCGAGCTCGGGACCAAGACCGAGCTCAAGAACATGAACTCGTTTCGCTTTCTCGAGCGAGGGGTGCGGGCCGAGATCGCCCGGCAGGTGGGGTTGCTCCGGGCTGGCGAGCCTGTCGTCCAGGAAACGCTGCACTTCGACCCGTCCTCAGGGCAGTTGACGGCGCTTCGCTCCAAGGAGGAAGCGCACGACTACCGCTACTTTCCCGAGCCCGATCTGGTGCCGTTGGTCGTCGAGGAGGAGATGCGCAGCGCGGCCCGCTCCGAGCTGCCCGAGCTGCCGGCCGCCCGCGCCGAGCGGTTCGAGCGCGAGCTGGGGCTGAGCGCCGGCCGCGCCCACGAGCTCGCGTTCCGCGGCGAGCTCGGCGACTACTTCGAGCGCGCGCTCGCGGCGGCGCAGCCCGCCCAAGCGGTCGAGCTCGCCAACTGGATCCCGCTGCTGGTCGAGCGGATCGGATCCGACGCCGATCCGGCGGACAGCAACGTCACGCCGGAGAGCCTGGCCGAGCTGGCGAAGCTGGTCGGGAGCGGGGAGGTGAGCCGCGACGCGGCACGGACGGTGCTGACCACGCTCGTCGCCACGGGCGGGGACCCCCGCGAGATCGTCACGCGGGAGCAACTCGGCGCGATCACCGGCGAGGACGATGGCCTCGGCGAGCTCGTCAAGCGGGCGATCGCCGATGATCCCGACGCCGCGGAAAAGCTGCGCGCGGGGAACATGAAGGCGATCGGCCCGCTGGTCGGATACGTGATGCGTGCCACCGGCGGCCGAGCCGACGGGGGCGAGGTGGCCCGCTTGATTCGCGAGCAGGTCGCGCAGCGCGGCTGAGTCGTCTGCGGACGCCCGCCTCGCCACTCTGGGCGTCCGCAGCCAACCCATCGGTCAGCGCGCACGCCCCTACTCGCGGGCGCTGGCGAACCACAGCCGGCGGGCGAGGCCCGCCGGCTACGCCATGCTTGCGATCAGTTAGTTCAGGCGGCGCGCCATCCGGCGCACGACAAACCCGGCACCGATCAGCGTGCCACCGCCTGCCGCGAGCAGAACCACGTCGAGGCCCGTGAACGGAAGCGTGCTCTCCTCGCTTGGCGAAGCGCTCGCCGTCGTCCCGTTGTTGGAAGCCGTATTGGAGTTGACCGAGCACAACTCGTTGTTGTAGGCCTGGCACTGCGAGCTTCCCGCCAGCGCGGCGCTCGGCAGCAGAGCCATCCCCACCATCAGCGCGATCCCTACGAGCAGCGTAGCTAGTCGTCTCATAGCCCTTTCCCTTTGAGTCCTTTCCGATGAAGCGATGTCCGCAGCCAGCCCGGCGCGGCCTCTGCACGTTCCCGGACAACATAATACAGCAAGGCGATGCATTTACGCAAGCAGGCCACCAGAATTCGGACCGAACGAATCGCCAGCCTGCAAGCGCGATTTCGGGTCCCTCATTGTGCGATCACGAACATCTGGAAGGCCTCCGCGGGGGTCAGCGGATGCTTGCTCCCGACGCGGGCGAGGGCTTGACCGACGGCGGGCTGCACCTTGTTGATCGAGTATGCGACCTCGAAGTCGTGGCGGGCTCGCACCCGATCCCCGAGCTCGGACGCAGCTAGTCCGTCACCGAGCCAGCCGAACCAGGCTCCCGGCTCGCGCCCGATCGCCTGACGGAAGCGGGCCTCGGCCGTCCGGTAATCGCCCACTTGCAGCGCGATCGCGCCTCCCAATCGCCCGGGCACCGGGCTGAGCGGGTTGAGCTTGGCCGCCCGCGACAGATCCTTCAACGCCGCGCTCGAGTCGGTCGCTCTGACGTCGGTGGCCAGCGAGACCTCGCGCACCGACAGGTACGGGAGCGCCAGCACGAGTACGGCCGCCAGAAGAGCCACGCCGGCTCCGGCGATCCACGCCGCGCCGGGGACCCGTTGCAGCGCTTCGCGCGAGCGCAAGCGCCACTGCGCCCCTTGGCTGCCCTGGGCCGCGCCTGCCGGCACCGCCGCGGACGTGTCGGCGGTGAGCGCGCCGGCCATCGCCAGGAATCCGAGCGCGGGTCCGCTGAGCGCGGGCACCTCCCAGAACCAGTCGACCGATCCGTGGATCAGCCAGACGACGAGCGCCAGCAGCGCCGCCCCGGCCGCGGCGCGCGTGCGGGGGGTGGCACCGAGGCGGCGCCGGCGAACCGCGAGCGCGATCGCGGTGGCGAGGAAGCCCCCAAACAGCAGGAAGCCGATCACCCCGGTATGCACGAGCAGCCGCAGCTCCAGGCTGTGGGTCCACTGTGGCTCCTCCGAGGTCCGCCGGCGGGTTATGTAGTAGTCGCTGAAGTTGTCCTGGCCGAGCCCACCGAGTGGATGCGCGACGACGGCGTCGAGCGACACTCGCCAGAAGTCGTAGCGCGAGCTGCCGACCACGCCGAAATACGAGCTGGTAGTCCCCTGGCCCGCGGGATGCACGAAACCGTGCCACTGCCGCTTGACGAACGAGAACGGATGGCCATGCGTGGCGACAAGCGCGCCGCCGCAGCTGGCGGCGAGTACGAACGCCGCGACGAGGCCCCCGACCTGCCTGCGTCTTAGCGGGGACAGCGCACGTGGCCGGGCCACGGTTTCCGCCCAGGCGATCAGCGTGGCGAGGATGAACACCGCTGCGCAGAGCGCGAGCGACAGCTGGCCGGCGCGGCTGGCCGCGTGGTTGAGCGAAGCGGCGCCGTTGCTCTTGTAAACCGCCAGCAGCCGGTGCAGCGGGATCAGCACGGCGACGATCGGAAGCAGTGAGGCCGCGACGAACCGCAGCCGATCGGTGACCAGAGCGATCGTCGCCAGCGCGACCAGTGGCAGCGTGAACAACCAGCCTCGGCTCTCGCCGATCAGCGCCAGCTGGAGGCACGCGCACGCAAGCGCGATCAGCAGCCCGCGCAGTAGCCCGCGGAGCTCGCGCCTGGTCGCCAGGGTGATCGAGAGCAGCGTCCCGATCGTGAACAAAGCGACGCTCGAGTTGAAGTAGCCGGTCGGGGCGAGCAGACGCCCCTCGACGACCAGCCTCTGGACGTGATCGGCGGAGGCCAGCCGGAACAGCAACACGATCGCGATCGTGCCCACGCCGATCGCAAACACCGCCAACGCTGCCAGCGCTCCCTCGGCGGTCCAGGGCAGGCTCGCGAACAGCAGGAACACGAGCAGGTAGAGCAGCGCCCGGTTGCTGCCTTGCAGCGCGTCGCCAGGGGACTGGGCCCAGCTGATCGATAGGTAGGAGAAGGCGACGTAGAGCCCGAACAGGGTCGCCGCCGCGATCGTCAGCCGGGATCGGCGCAGGCGCTCCGCGCCGAGCGCGATCAGCACCGCCGCCAGCGTCGCCAACGTCGCCAACGCCCCCCAGTACCAGGTGTCCGCGTCGTAACCGCCGTCGTGCACCGCCCACACGAGCATCAGGCCCACCGCGATCAGCCCAGGCGCGAACGCGGGCACGTGCGCCCGCAGCCGCGCGTGCACCGCGTCGAGCTCGGCGACGGCTAGGCGGGACATGCGCTCGCCGCGGGCCCGCCCAGGACGGCGAGGCATTGGTGTACGTAATAGCCCGCGAGCTGGTCCGCGCGAAGGTAGCGATCGAAGTACTCCCGTGCCTGGAGTGCGATCCGGTCGCAGCGCTCCTGGTCCTGCACGAGCTCGGCGCAGACTTCCACCAGGTCCGAGAGATCTGTGCTCACGAACAGGATGTTGACGCCCTCCGTGAGCGGAACATGCAGCGTTGTTTGCGGCGCGGGGCGCACGATGCAGCAGCCGATCGCCAGATAGTCCACCAACCGGTGGCACATATCTCCATTTCCTGGCAGGTCGATGCAGACGCGGCTGAGGGCCGATTCCCGTAGGTAGGCGGGGTAGGGCCGGATCGCGAGGCTCCCCTCGTAGGCGAACCGGTCCTGCTCGCGGAGCGCTTGCAACGCCGCTGCCCTCAACGGCTGTGCATAGCGGGGTCCGAACCGGCCGTAGACCTGAAATCTCGGGGCGCTGCGATCGCGGATCAGGCGAAGGGCGGGCAGGAGCCTGTAGATGCGCTGGCTGC
>JAFAZB010000274.1 GCA_019240015.1 Solirubrobacterales bacterium | reverse complement strand
TGGGACCTAAACCAGAACACAGCCGCCGCGCTGTCGTTCAACGGCGTCGACACGGTCTGGGCGTCGATGTAGCGAGCTGACCGGGCGGCGTCTGCCGGCTGGCCTAGCCTGCGTGGGATGCTGGGCCGGTGTGTAGCCCACCTCGACATGGACGCGTTCTACGTCTCGGTCGAGCTGCGCCGTCGCCCCGAGCTGCGCGGGCGGGCGGTGATCGTCGCCGGCGGCGGGCCGCGCGCGGTCGTGACCACGGCCTCGTACGAGGCCCGGCGGTTCGGCGTGGGCTCGGCGATGCCGGCGGCGCGAGCGCGGCGACTGTGCCCCGACGGCGTCTTTCTCACGCCGGACTTCGCCTACTACCGGCAGGTTTCCGCGGAGGTGATGGCGATCGTGCGGGCGTCGGTCGAGACCCTCGAGGTGGTCGGACTCGATGAGGCCTACCTGGAGCTGGGCAACCTGCCCGCACCCCACGCGGCGATGCGGCGCCTGGCGGCGGCGCTCGAGCAACGCACTGGGCTCGGCTGCTCGATCGGGATCGGACCCAGCAAGCTGGTGGCCAAAGTGGCCTCCGACGCGGAGAAGCCGCGGGGCTTCGTGGTCCTCAGCCAGGCGGGGGCCCGAGCCCGCTTCGCCGGCGCTCCATGCGGACTCGTGCCGGGGATCGGGCCGAAGACCGTCGAGCGCTTGCGTGGATCCCGTATCGACACGCTTGGCAAGCTCGCGGCGGCGCCCGCCGAGGTGCTCGCCGCGCGCTTCGGGTCCCGCCTCGGTGCCGAGCTCCAGCGGCTGGCGCGATTCGAGGACGACTCGCCCGTGACCCAGCAGCGAAAGGTCGTCTCGGAGTCGCGCGAGACCACCTTCGACTACGACATCACGCGCCCGGAGCAGCTTGAGCAGGTGCTGGCTGCACTGGTCGACCGTCTCTGCACGGCGCTCGTGCAGCAGCGACGGCGCGGCCGAACGATCGGGATCAAGGTCCGGCTGGACGACTTCTCGACTCACACCCGCGCGCGCACGCTCGCCGAGCCGGTCAGCTCGGCCGACCGCGTTGGCCCCGTGGCGGTGGGACTGCTGCGGCGGTTCTCCGCGCCGCGGCCGGTAAGGCTGCTGGGGGTCAGGGTGGCCGGGCTCGAGCCGGCTTCGAGCGAGACCGAGGCGCAGCTGGCGCTCTCGCTGTAGCGCGCCCCGCGGCAGCTGGCTCAGTACAGCGCCGACGCCAGTCGGCGCCGTGATTCACGGGCGAGTGGGTGATCGACGCCGAGCTCGTCGAGGATCCCGACGACGACGCGGCGGATCTCGTCCCGGGCGCCGTCGGCGGAGCCGTTGCTGCCCAGCGCGGCGATCAGCAAATCGAGCGCGCGCTCGTGATCATCCTGATCGAGCGCCGCCAGCCCATCCGTGATCTCCGGGGCGAGGCCGGATCCCTCGAGCTCGATGCGGGCGGCCAGCCCATCGGCGCTGAAGCTTCCCGGGACCTCGGCCAGAATCTCGAGCGCCTGGTCGCGCTCTCCGCGCCGGTACAGCAGCTGCGCCAGCGGGACCGCCGCCTCGGCGCGCGCGGGCTCGAGCGCGACCGCCCGTCGCAGCGACTGCTCGTCACCGCGTGCCACCAGCTGATCCACTTCCGAGGGCAGCAGCGAGTCGAGGAACCGCTCGACCGTGGCCCGGGGCTGGGCGCCGACGAACTCCCCGGCGACGACCCCGTCGCGAAACGCCTTCACCGCCGGGATGCTCTGAATCCGGTAGGTGCGAGCCAGCGATTGGTTCGAGTCGACGTCGAGCTTGGCGAGCTCGAGCTTGCCGGCGCGGGCCGCGACCGCCTGCTCGATCACGGGTCCCAGCTGCCGACAGGGGCCGCACCACTCCGCCCAGAAGTCGACCACCACCGGCACCGACCGGGACCGCTCGATGACCGCCGATTGAAAGGTGCTCTCGGTCACGTCCACGTGCCCGATGGTAGCGGTGCGAGGATCCCGATAACCTCACGTCTACGTCAGCTTTATCGACAACCTGTAGCCGGCGATGACCGACCAGGTGGTCGAGCGCGCGGGCGTGAGCCTTGCGGTCGAGCAGGATGGCGACGGCGCGCCGGTGGTGCTACTGCACGGGCTGACCGCCACGCGCCGGTACGTGGTGATGGGCTCCAGGGCGCTCCAGCGCTCGGGGCACCGGGTGATCGCGTTCGACGCCCGCGGCCACGGTCGCTCGACTCCGGCGCCGGAGCCCGACGCCTACGGCTACGACGAGCTGGGCCGCGACCTGGAAGCGGTGCTCGACCAGCTGTCGGTGGAGCGCGCCGTACTGGCCGGCGCGTCGATGGGGGCTCACACGATCCTGTGGCTGGCACTGCGCAGCCCGGAGCGAGTGGGGGGGATGGTTGTCATAACGCCTGCGTATGAGCCGGACCGCAATGATGATCCGGAACGGCTGGCGCGCTGGGACGCGCTCGCCGACGGCCTCGCCAGCGGCGGCGTGGAGGGCTTCCTGGCCGCCTACGGCGAGGCGGAGATACCCGACCCCTGGCGGGAGAGCGTGGTCAAGGTGATCCGGCAGCGGCTAGCGCAGCATCGGCATCCGCGAGCGGTGGCCGACGCGTTGCGGGCGGTGCCGCGCTCGCGCCCGTTTCGGTCGCTGGACGAGCTCGCGGCGATCTCGGTGCCGTGCGCGGTCGTGGCGAGCGCAGATGAGGCCGACCCGGGCCACCCGCAGGCGGTGGGGGAGGCCTACGCCGCCGCGATCCCGGGAGCCCGGCTGGTGAGCGATGAGCCAGGACGGTCCCCGGTCGCGTGGCAGGGGAGCCAGCTCTCCCGCTTGATCGCCGAAGTGGCGGCCGAGGCAGGTCTCGGATGAGCGCGGGCTACTCGGGCACCCCGCTGGTGCGCAAGCTGGGGATCAAGCCAGGATCCCGGGTGGCGCTGCTCGGCGCACCGGACGGCTTCGAGCGGACGCTCGGTGAGCTGCCCGAGCGCGTCTCGGTCCGTCGAGCGGCCCGCGGTCCGCTCGACGTGATCGTCTCGTTTCACACCCGTCCGGCCGAGCTGAAACGACGGCTCGCGCCGCTACGCGCGGCGCTCGATCCATCCGGCGGCCTGTGGATCGCGTGGCCGAAGCGGGCCGCCCGCCTGACCACCGAGCTGACCGAGGGCCAGGTACGCGAGCTGGGGCTGGCGGCGGGCCTCGTCGATAACAAGGTGTGCGCGATCGACGAGGTCTGGTCCGGGCTGCGACTGGTGTTCCGACTCGAGGATCGGCCCGAGCTGAGCCGGGCTAGGTTCGCTTGATCACGTACACGCGGGCGCAGCCGAACCGGTGCGTGGCCTGCACGACCGGGCCGAGCAGCCGGTTCAGGTTGGCGGGATGGGAGCAGTCCGCGAAAAGCAGCGGCGCGCGGGTCCCGAGCACGAACGACCGCGCTGCCCCAGGGCGCATCCGACCGCCGAACAACCTGTTCGCTTGCTTGGCGCGGACGGCGTAGTCGCTGCTCCAGTAACCGTGCCCGACCCACACCGCCCGGCCGGTCTGGGAGGGAATCACGATCGCGAACGGCACCGGCGCGAGCACCCCTCCGGCGGGCGCCGGGCCCGCGAGCCAGTCGAGTGCGCGAGCGTCCGAGCGGGGCAGGTAGTACTGAACGGCGTGGCCGCGGGCGACCTCGGCGAACTTGCGGGCGGAGTACGCCAGTCCGGGAATCGTCAGCAGCGCGACCGCGAGCGCCCCCAGCAGCGCCGGTGCCCGCGACCGTCGCCAGCCCCTGACGATCAACGCGCCGAGCGGGAAGCTCAGGCCCTGGAGCGCGTGGGGCGCGAATGCGTTGAGCGCGAAGTAGGTGATCAGGCAGG